>JACZIY010000101.1 GCA_014860845.1 Anaerolineaceae bacterium | reverse complement strand
TCCAGACCTTTTTGCGTTCTGAACAGGAAGTACCATAAGCCAATTGAAACCAACACAGAAACATAAACCAGAATATTCTGATTAAAGAGAATGGGTCCAATAAATGGAATCTGACTCAAGAGCGGGATTGAAATACTTTTTAATGTGGGTATCAATGGTGGTGTTAATGTGATTCCAAGGATCAATTTCGGCAATAAGGTTGAAACACCTAGCCCAATGAAGAAGAGTGCCAGGCCGATAACAAATTGGTTCATCTTCAGGGAGGTGGTGAAGTATGCTAAGGCTAACCCAAAAAGAGCACCCGATAACATCGCGACAATAACACCCAGTAAAATGCTGCCAGAATAATAACTCACCAGAAATCCAACGGAGGCTCCCACCAGCATCATACCTTCCTGAGCAACATTGAACACACCTGTGCGACCTCCTAGCATCGTTCCTTGACCAGCCAGAACAAAGGGAACCATCGACAGGAGCACTAATCTTAAGAAATCGATAATCGTAGTATCCATCGTTTATTTCCTCCTGACAACGTCCGATAAGAGGACGAAAAGTAGTATTAATGCTTCCACAATGAAGACCATTTCAACCGGTATCATCATGGTGCGTTGCATCGCGCTGGCACCAACTTCCAAAACAGCAATCATGAAAGCAACAAATGGAACAGCCCCATTATTTCCTCTGGAGATAAGGCCAATGATCAATCCAAGCTGAAGGAAGTTGGACTGCATACCTTCGATCAGGCGATGTTGATTACCAGCCACTTCGAATGCACCGGCAAGGCCTGCCACTGCTCCACCCAGAACCAGAGAGAGTACGAACATTCTGCGGGTCTTGATCCCGAATACACCGGCTGCGCGGGGATTGGCACCTGTGGCAATCAATTCATAGCCACCAGTGGTACGTGAGGTGTAAATATACACACCAATCGCTACCAAAACTGCCAAAATAATTCCAGAGTGCAACGGGGGATTATTGACCAACATGGGTAGCCATCCTCCACGACCAATCAAAACTGTGGTTGGATGACCAGCCGCAGGATCACGCCAGGGGCCTGTACACACGTAGTCGATCAGGAAAAAGGCGATAAAGTTGAACAAAACGGTGGTGAGAATTTCATTAATATTGAATTTGTACAGCAGCCAGGCTGGGATTAAACCCCACAAAGCTCCAGCGACCACACCACCCAGAATTACCAGGGGAATTAAAAGAATTGCTGGCAAATCAGGAAACATGATGCCCATGGCAGCTGCGCCAATACCACCGGCCATCATCTGACCTTCGCCACCGATGTTAAATTTCCCAGCGGTGAGAGGGATGGTGAATGCTAAAGCTAACAACAGGAGAGGGACGAATTTGAGCAGTGTTTGAATAAATCCATTCGGGGTTCTGAAAGAGGTGAATAAAATTGTTTGATAGGCTTTGAAAACATCAAAGCCCATTAAGGTAATAAAGATACCAGCCGCCACAAAGGATGCCACCACAGCAAGTAGGTATGGTAAGGACTTTTTCACAATTGTCATGGTAAGGTTTTCTCCTCTGATGGTTGATTTTCGGATGTGATTCCGCTCATCAAACGGCCAATGGCATATTTGTCAAATTCACCGCGCTCCAGCACACCCAGGATCTGACCACGAAAAATAACCGCTATTCGATCACTGATACGCATCAATTCGTCTAAATCTTCCGAGATCAGTAAGGTTGCCAATTGTGCTTCCCGACGGGATAACATCTTCTGGTAGACAAAATCCATGGAAGGTATATCGAGTCCCCGTGTGGGATTGTGAGCAACCATTACCTGTGAGTTCATAGAGAATGCGCGGGCAATCAGGACACGTTGAATATTTCCACCCGAAAGATTGCCACCTACATCGCCAGGACCATTGGTTTTAATATTGTATTCTTTAATGTTTTTGGTTGTCTCTGCATTAACAGTTTTCCAGTTGATGAATGTACCATCACTGTAAGGTCTACTGCGGTGTTGTCCCAGGATTAAATTCTGAGCGACTGTGGCTTTTGGCAGGAAACCATCACTGAGGCGATCTTCAGGAATATATGAAAAACCGGAACTTAGCAAATCCTCGTTTGTTTTGCTGGTTATATCATCACCCAGATAGATTTTCTTGCCACTGCTGACAGGAACCACACCGGTAACCACTTCAGCCAGCTCACGTTGGCCATTACCGGCAACACCGGCGATGCCAACAATTTCGCCACCGAAGACCTCCAGGTAGAGATCCTTCAAGCGTTGAACACCATCCTGAGAAATCAAATTTACGTTTTCCAATTTCAGCTTGGGAGCTTCAACACTGGTTCGATCGAAAGCCTGTCGCACCTCGGTAGCAAAATAAATGGAGTTTTCAATGTCCATTTTCTCACCCACCATGGCACGCACAAACACTTCTTCTGAGGCATCTTTGCGATCCAGGGTGGTAATGTTTTTACCTTCTCTCAAAACGGTAATGCGGTCACAAACACTCAATACTTCGCGTAATTTATGGGTGATGAAAACAATACTGAGACCATCATTTACCATGACTCGCAAGGATTCAAATAAAGCATCCACTTCCTGAGGAGTAAGGTTGGTTGTGGGTTCATCCAGAATGAGAATATCAACACCACGATACAAGGCTTTCAGGATCTCTACTTTTTGACGTGCGCCAACGGTTAATGTACTCATCACATCATTGAGATCAACATTTAAGCCGAAGCGTTGGCAAAGTTCTTTAACTTTAACCACTTCGTCTTCTAATTTCATCGTGTATTTATTCTTTACATCGGTACCAAGAATAATATTTTCCAATACCGTAAAATTGCTGATTTGTAAAAAGTGCTGGTGAACCATGCCAATGCCCTGATTAATGGCATCGCGTGGACCTTGAATGTTGACTGCCTGATCACGTAATAAAATTTCACCTTCATCTTTCCGATAAAGGCCGTATAAAATATTCATCAAGGTAGTCTTCCCAGCGCCATTACCCCCTAACAAACCGTGGATTTCACCTCTTTTCAATGCAAAAGAAACACTGTCAAGGGCTACGATTTGTCCAAAAACTTTTCGTACATTCTTAAGTTCAAGAATTGTTTTATCTTCCATAACTTCGAATACCTTTAAGCCCGGTAAGAAATGCAATTAATAAAGTTTTGAGCGCTTCCAGGCTCATGCTTCTAATAACCGTGCGTTGTCTAATAGGCAACGCACGGTTTGATCAATCAGTTCTTGCTCTAATTACTTGATTTCGCTGGTATCTTTTACAACCTGGATTTTTCCACTGACTACATCAGCAATGATTGCTTCAACTTCTGTAGCGACGGAGGCATCAACATTTTGCAGAGGAGTTTGGATTAATGCACCGGTATCGAAACCAAGTGGATAATAACCACCCAGTTCACCAGCCACAACACTATCATAAATTGCTTTCAACGGAACGGTGAAATCATAAATGAAAGCGGTGATGTAATTCTCTGGGGCATAGGATGATTTGTCGGTGTATTTAGCGGTCACAAGCACTTGGTTGGAAGATGCTTTTACAGCTTCAAATAAACCGAACATACCCAGATTGAGTGAACCCATAATCACATCAACACCTTCAGCGATCAAAGCGTCAGCTACCTGACGGGCTTTGGTGGGATCATTGAAATCGCCAGCCCAAACCATTTTTACTTCCACATCCAGACCGGAATCAGCAACAGCTTGTTGCACGGCATGAGCTTCAGCATACGAGAAAGGCAGGGTTAATCCACCCAAATAACCGATTTTGCCGGTTTTGGAGGCACGTGCAGCAACAGCACCAATGGCGTAATAACCAACATGGAAATTGCGGTCAATAAACCATAAATTGGCTGGAGAACTTTCCAGTGGTGCATCACCTTCTGCGATGAAAACGACTTCCGGAAATTGGACAGCCAGGTCAGCGGTCTGGGTTACAAATTGACCACCATGAGTCCAGATGATATTGAAACCAGCGTCGATGTATTCACGCATGACACGATCAACATCCGGAACTGCAACACTTTCTGAATAAGCAGTTTCGATCCCGGTTTCTTTCTGTAGACCAACAATACCTTCATAAGCAAGGGTGTTGTAGTCGGCATCGGTGATTACGCCTGGAAAAATAGCGGCTAATTTCCAGACTTTAGCTTCGGGTGCTTCTTCAACCGGTGCTGCTGGAGCACATTGAGTTGCCAATAAGGACAACAGTACCAATACAGTTACTAAAACGATTTTACTTCTTCCCATTTCTATACTCCTTTAATGAGATATGAATAAAAAAGAGGGAACCAACTTAAAGTCCCCCCTAATTGCCGATAGATATATCATCAGATGATGAAGAAAATATTTGGATGATTTTGATTAACATTAATTGTGCCAATAATTGAATATGGATAAAATTGTACCTTACAATATTATATTATAATTGAAAAAAGGCATATTGTTCATGTCACAAAAATCCCAGAATAAATGATGAATGTAATAGGTGATTTTCGATCGATCAAAGTGCCCCAGCAGAAATTATGGAGAATCAAAGATGATTACAATCAAAATTCCGCAAACCAGAGATGACTTTAAAGCATATTATGATCTTCGATACCGGGTTTTACGCGCTCCCTGGGGACAACCGAAAGATACCGAAAAAGATGATTACGAACCCATCAGCCAGCATTTTATGGCAGTAGATGATAAAAATGGGAAAGTCGTTGGAGTTATAAAAATGTTTGAGAAAGAAGAGGGGGTGGGGTGGGTGTCCCATCTAGCTGTTGATCCAGGCTACCAGAAAAAAGGGGTTGGTTTGCAACTGATGGAGACTGTGGAAAAAGAAGCCAAAGAAAAAGGTTATCAAATTATTGGCTGTATGTCCCGTTTGAACACTACATCTTATTTTGAAAGAATGGGATTTAGAACTGCCGGGTTGCCAACCAATTATTTTGGCACCACCCAGGTGCTCTGGATGGAAAAGGAAATAAATTAATAAAAAAAGTTGTGGAGGTTACCTCCACAACTTTTTTAGATGTTAATTCTTTTCTTTGGCAACGGGTTGCTTGAAGATATGTAGTATAAGATTCATGACGCCTTTGAATGGGGCAAACGCCCAGGAAACAAGTCCATTTACCAGTGATAATCCCTGCCCAAGCCAGATGAACAGAGGGCGTGAAAGTTGTAAAACTTTGAATTGAGAATAAGCAATCGCTAACAGAATTGTTCCAATCGAAATTCCGAAACGCGCCCAATCATTGAAATGGATTCCAGCGAATTCTTCCAAAAGTATCTCAATACCAATATTTAAGATTAGAATATAGGCAGCGGATTTCAAAATGGGGAAACGAATAACGATAGTGCTGAAGATGCCTGCTGCAAACCGCATAATCAGAATACCAATGGCAACACCAAGGATCACAATGCCAATATGATCTGAAAGGGAAACTGCTGCGACAACATTATCCAGACTGAATGCCAGGTCCATGAGCTCTACATTAAGAACCGTCAACCAGAAGCTCTGTTTCTTAAGGGGACGCATGGCATCTTCTTCGCTACCTTCATGACCAGGGGCACCTAAATCATCCAGCGCAAGGCGGATCAGATATGCAGCCCCTAATATTTTTAGCCAGGGGTTCTGAATGATATAGCTTGCCAGAAACAACATGATGATACGTCCACCATAAGCACCGATCAAACCAACACGCAGTGCAGCCACCCTTTGAAAACCTAAAGGTTTATCGAGAATATGGCCAATTTTTGTCAGTGTTTTCGGCCAGGGAATAAGATCATGTTCTGGCAATCTGGACACCATTGCGCCTAATACGGCTGCATTATCCAGTGATAAGACCCCCTCCAAAAAAATGAGTTGTACAACAATTGCAATAATTGACCAATCCATAAAATACTCCTTTAACCAACCAATAAATATTATCAAAGTTTTGTGTTTTTCAACGTATCGTTATTCTTTTGATTTAACGATAGCAAAAAGAAAGACATCAAACACCCCAAAGTTGTAATGGGTACCAATAAGGGCAGAAATTATTGCTGTTGCTTACCTGGCTCTTTTTGGGGATTGAATAAGTTATACCACTGTCGCCTGATGTTGCGGACAAAATTAAGTAGATTGTCAGAGTTGTGAGGATGAAGATCATAATTATCAAAAATATACAGGTGTTATATAAACCATGAACAAATTCTTTTTCTATCTGCTGAATTGAGGTAGAAATGTTATTATGGATTCAATTTTGCCTCTCGATCAAAGATTACAAAAGATTTGGAAAAATAACAAATCCATCATAATAGTTGTTTCCATCATAATTATTCTGGGGATTATTGCAATTCTATTTCCGAAAGAGCAATATTCACCTGTGCCCGAGGAACGTCTGGTGCTTGATCCATTCTTAGGAGCTGAAAACGCCCCCATTACCATCATCGAGTATGGTGATTATGCCTGTAGTGGATGCAAGCTTTGGCACAATGCCGGGGTGCTGGATGAGATACTCGCCCTTTATGAAGGTAAGGTGAAATTTATCTGGCGAGATAATGCTCATATCAGCAGTGCTTCGCGGGCAGCTGCCAATGCTGCTCAATGTGCTTTTGACCAGGATAAATTTTGGGAATATCATGACCTTTTATTTGAAAACTCTATCGGTTTCTCGGTTGAAGGGTTGAAATCATATGCCTTGATGTTGGATCTGGATGCTGATAGATTTAATGCCTGCGTTGATCAGGGTTTGTATATGAATAAAGTGGTTCACAGCATGAATCTGGCTGGTGAATATGGATTGAGCATAACCCCAGCGTTTCTGGTTAATGGAGAAGTGATTATTGGGCCGCCACCAAGCAGTTATCTGTCTGAAATGATTACACGACTTCTGGTAGAAAATTAAGAAAAATCTGTTTTAAGAATTGGTAAAAAAATAAGTCCAAAAATCATGTAATTGTCGGACAAATATTATTGACTCAAATTTTTGAGTTTGCTATACTAATAGAGTGCTAGCCTTTATTATTCGTAGTGAGAGATGTGTAACATCAGAATTATTGGCACACCCCGTCGTATAACAAGTCTGCGTCGGGTATTTTATTGTCAGCTAACCGGAAGTTTAAAGCTCGGGTTAAAAAATGGGTATCCCCCAATATTATTGTCGAAGGAGTTTATAAAATGAAATTAACACCCCCAGTACCAGTATCAGTAGAAAAGATGTCGATTGATGTCTCAGAAATTGAAGGATTGCTGCAAGCACCTCCAATGAATTTACCCCCTTGGCAGGATTCTTCATTCTTGTTAGAAGATGGTCGCACCATGTTCATCCGCGCCATGACCAATGATGATATCCCCCAATTACTTGACTTCATGAAACTTGTGATGGAAGAAGAAAAAGACTTCTATGACATCGTGGGTGTTCGTGTTTATGGTGAAATTCTGGCTGTGAAGCGCAAGAGAATTAAAGATGCCTTCACTCTGCTTGGCATGATTGATGGAGAATTTGTTGGTTTTGCCAATGGTCGTTTTTGGGACAAAGATACAGCAATCAGTCTTCATACGATGGCTTTCTCCCGTAGAGGAAAAGTAGGTTGGGCAATGTATTATGCCAAAACCTATTACGCATTAGAAGTTTGCAAAGCACAGCAATGGTGGTCAACGTTTGAAAGCTATAACGGTTGGCGCATGGCTGGTCTGGCAATGGCACAGCCAACCTTACCCTGGCCACAGTATCAACATGAATTAGGTGGCGCACGAATTTATTTGGTCAATCAGGATTCATGGAATGCCAGCCTCAAGAATTGGTTGCCCAACTACATTGGTAATCAAATGGACTTCAATCCAACCGATGAAGTTCGCAAAGCCAATGAAGTAATGCGTATGCCGGAGCTCAAACTCTAAATAATTTAATAATCAGGAAGGATCGAATGATCCTTCCTTTTTTAATGAGTGGTTGTTTATTGGTAATAAGTAAGTAATTTTGGAACGAAATTAAAAACCGATTAGCTGAAAAATATCGGTAGAACATTTACAAGTTGAAAAAAGTTGGCAGCATGTCCTGGAAAAATGTCTATTTAATTGAGATTATTTTCACAAATTGACTCAAAATCCTGGAAATGCTATACTAAAGGAACAATTGTCTAACATCTGACAATTAATTCACACCGTTTTATCCTGAAACCAATCAATTGATTGATTTTTATTGTTTCCCTGGTGTTTTCCGCGCCTTATAGGTTCTTCAAGCATTTGCTGTGAAAACACCCTGTCAGAGTAAGTTGTATGACGGCAACTTTTAATGGATCCGAAAATAATATTTTATTGTCGAGCAGAATTAAAACGATGAGGCGAATGGCTGATTGCTACTCGCCTGGTTTTGTCTGCAATTAATGAGGAGGTTGAAAAATGGCTGTTATAAGAGCAGAAATTAGATCCGGATCTTATTTCGATTCCGCGGTTCTGATGCAACTGCAACGTTCCCTCGCCCAATTGGATGGCGTCGATGATGCCGGTGTGGTGATGGGTACCGAAGATAATAAAGAAATTCTTGCTCATATTGATCTGGTCACACCGGAAGTAATGGCATCCAAGGCAGACGATCTTGTTATCGTGGTTCGAGCTGCTGATGCGGACACTGCTTTAGGTGCAATTGGTCAGGTGGATGAATTATTAGCCCGTAAAAAATCAAATGTGGATCAGGAATATCGTCCCAAAACACTGGCGAGTGCAGCAGAAATGTTACCGGATGCCAGCTGGGTTCTCATTTCCGTCGCTGGTCGCTTTGCTGCCAACGTTGCCCGTCAGGCATTGGATCTGGGAAAACACGTTTTTCTGTTCAGTGATAATGTCTCCGTAGAAGATGAAGTTTCCTTAAAAGCCAAAGCCGCTGAAAAAGGCCTTCTGGTAATGGGCCCGGATTGTGGCACAGCCATGATCAGTGGAAATGGACTGGGATTTGCTAACAAAATTCGCAAAGGACCTATTGGGGTGGTAGCTGCTGCTGGCACAGGATTACAACAGGTTACAACCCGCATTCACCAGCTGGGCAGTGGTATTACCCACGGTATTGGCACCGGTGGACGTGATTTAAAAGATGCCATTGGGGCAGCAACATTCTTAATGGCCATGGACGTTCTGTCGCGAGATCCAGGTACGCGTGTGATTACCCTGGTATCAAAACCGCCAGCCCCCAAAATGGCTGCGAAAGTTATTCGAAAAGCTCGGCAGATAAATAAACCTGTTGTCATAAACTTTATTGCCCGAAAACCAACCATGCGACGTGATGGCAATTTGTGGTTTGCAACCGGTATGGATGATGCCGCTGCTTTAGCAGTGGAATTGGCAAATAAAATGCCTGATCTTTCTGGTGCAACTGTTTTGCACGTTGAAAAATTTGCAGCAGGTCAAAAATATTTCCGTGGACTCTTCTCGGGCGGCACATTAGCTTACGAAGCTCAATTCCTATTGGAAGATTATATTGGCCGCGTATGGGCAAATGCTCCCATCATTAAAGAAAATAAACTCAAAGATTCATTAACCAGTGAAGAACACAGCATTGTTGACCTGGGTGAAGATGAATTCACAGTAGGCCGTTTACACCCCATGATGGACAATGAAATGCGTATTCGGCGCTTGTTGGAAGAAAGCAAAGATCCAGAAGTAGCAGTGATCATGCTGGATGTGGTAATCGGATATGGTTCACATCCCGATCCAGCCAGTGAATTAGGACCAGCAGTCGCCAAAGCAAAAGCTGAAGCAGAAAAAGCCGGTCGTTATCTGGAAGTTGTGGTGGTTGCCACCGGTACCGATGAAGATCCTCAAAACCTGGACAATCAGATTGCACAAATGCGTGCAGCCGGTGCCTGGGTTTCTTCCAGTAATGAAGAGGTCATTCGCTATGCAGGCAGTATCCTGCGGGCATTGAATGAAACAGCAGAAGATGAATATGTCTTTACCTCAGTTGACTTATCGACTCTGGATAAAGAACTTATGGCCATCAATGTCGGCCTTGAATCATTTGCTGAAGATCTGGTTAAACAAGAAGTGCCGGTCGTCCATGTGGAATGGAAGCCCCCTGCGGGTGGTAATGAAAAGTTAGCAGCTATTCTTGAACGTATGAAGAAATTCAGTTAAGAATTGCGCTTATTGGATGAATTTTGAAACTGAACAAAAGGAGTTGAGAAATGACAATTAATATCGATCAGGCAAATCAAAAAGCAATTGATGCCTTTATGGAAGCCCGACCCGTACTGGTGGGCGTCGCTAAAGCCAGGGATGTAATCCCTGGAATGCATGATAAATTATTCTTGCATGCTGGGCCTCCTGTTACCTGGGAACGCATGTCTGGTCCTGTACGTGGCGCGATGATTGGTGCCATGTTCCTGGAAGGGATGGCAAAATCAGTGGAAGAAGCTGAAACCATTTTGAAAAGTGGACAAATTGAATTTGCCCCCTGCCATCATTATGACTCCACGGGTCCAATGGCTGGTGTAATGTCTCCATCCATGATGGTATATATCGTTGAAAATACAACCACTGGTTACAAAGCTTTTTCTGGCTTGAACGAAGGTCGTGGAAAAGTATTGCGCATGGGTGCTTACAGTGAAGAGGTCATCAACCGCATGAAATGGCTCAACGAAGTCTTAGGACCGGCAGTTGACCGTGCATTGAAAGAAATGGGTGGGCTTGATATCCGCACTTTACTGGCCAAAGCCTTACACATGGGTGACGATGGCCACAACCGACTGGATGCAGCATCCTTACTTTACACGAATTTCTTAGCCCCCTATATTATTAAAACGGCTATTGATTTGACACAGGCTGCAGAAGTGGTCAAGTTCCTGGGTGAAAATGCCCTGTCAATCCTGAACCCTGTTATGGCTGGTTGCAAGACAATGACACAGGCTGGACACAATGTGGAAGGATCCACTATCGTTACCGTGATGGCACGAAATGGAACCGATTGGGGAATACGCGTCAGTGGTTTAGGTGATCAATGGTTCACTGCTCCAGCACCAAAAGTAAAAGCATTGTATTTCCCCGGTTTTGGAGAAGATGATGCCTGCCCGGATATTGGCGATAGTGTTATTACCGAAACTGCTGGTATAGGTGGTTTTGCCATGGCAACTGCCCCAGCTCTGGTTACTTTCATTGGTGGTACCCCGCGTGACGCGATCAACACCACCCTGGATATGTATGAGATTACCTTTGGTGAACACAAACATTTCAATATTCCTTTCCTGGATTTCCGCGGCACCCCAACCGGTGTCGATATCCGCAAGGTTGTTGAAACCAATATGTCGCCTCGTGTGAATACTGGTGTGGCTCACAAAGATCCTGGTGTAGGCCAGGTGGGTGCCGGTGTAGTCAGCGCTCCAATGAAATGCTTCGAGGATGCTCTGGTTGCATTCGCTGAAAAATACGAGATATAACGAAGTTGTAAGGTTATCTACTTTAAAGTTTTGCGAGATAACCTTTAGCAAATGATTAATGTTTACAAAATTTTATTTTTAACCTTTTTGGAGGGAACAATGGATCGTGAAAAATTTATTAAGATGATGGCTGAAGCCAAATTGTATGATCTGACCCAGGATTGCAGCATTTTCACGCCCCCATTCCCCGGAGACAAAAGCTTAGAAGTTCATTTCTTCAAGCGTGTTACCGGTGCTTATGGTGGTGGAGCTGGCGCTAATGGACAGATCTTGAATTGGAGTAACACAGTCGGTACTCACCTGGTTGGGGAGACAGCTTACCATTCCGGAGGACGGGCAATTTCTGATATACCACTTGAAGATTTGAGTGGTGTCGGTGTGGTGGCGGATATTTCCGGTATGGTGGAAGATTATGGTCTTTACACACCGGAAATGATTGAGAAAGTCGTTGATGTTAAAGAAGGCGATATTCTGGTAATTTATACCGGATACAGCCGTTATTCCTGGGATAAACCAGATGTGGTGAATCCCAAAGCACAAGGTGGGGTGGAATCAAAGGAATTTGGTTTTCTGGTTCGTCATCCCGGTCCTTCTCCCGAATTCTTCCAGTGGGTTTTGGACAAAAAGTTGAAATGGGTGGGCGTTGATTGTGGAAGTATTGAACATCCAATGAATACACCCATTCGTCGTCTTCATGAAAATGAATTTAATAAAGCTGAAGCCAAACTCAAAGCAAAATACGGTAAGACATGGGATGAAATGTTCCCACAGGATTGGTACTACGAAATGACGCATGTCACAATGCCCAAGCATCATTCCATCTTTGTTGAATCAATTGTCGGTCAGGTAAGCGAACTGAAGAACCAGCGCGCCTGGATCGCTTGCCAACCGATTCCATTCATGGAAGTAGAGACAGCCTGGGCACGTGTAGTCGCTTATCAGGCACCTGAGTGGATGAAAGCAGAAGAATTCTTTGCTGAAATGGAAAAAGCTGAGATGTTTGATATGACAGTGCCTTTCAGTGTGCGTTCTCCACAGTGGGCAAATTATGAGCCCCTTTCTGTGAAATACTTCAAACGTGTGGGTGGAGCACATTATGGCATGGCTCGCAATGGTTCAATCTGTAATGCTTCCATTCACCTGGCAACCCATATGGATGGCGAAAAACACTTCTATCCCAATGGACGTAGTATTGGACAGACACCCATAGAAGATTGGGTAGGACCAGGCGTTGTTGCAGATATTTCGCATCTTGTGAGCAATTCGAGTGTTTATACACCT
>JACZIY010000773.1 GCA_014860845.1 Anaerolineaceae bacterium | reverse complement strand
TCCTTCAACACCTTCTAATTTTTGGTGGTTTTCCATGGTGGCTTTGCCCATCAAGAACAAACCTCCGATGAGCAGAATCAAATCACGCCCCGAAACATCGAATTTTACGATGGTGAAGATCGGTTCGGTCAGGCCAATGATCCAGGAAAGCGATAACAATAATAGAATACGGCTGATGACCGCCATGGCAATACCCGTGCGACGGGCTTTGGATTGAATCTTCTGCGGTAATTTTCCTGCCAGTATAGAGATGAAGATCACATTATCCACACCCAGTACTAACTCCAGGGCGACCAGTGTTAAGAATGCAATCCAGATTTGAGGGTCAGTTATCCATTCCATGTGATTTCAGGTCTCCTTTTTATTTTTGTTACACTCCCTGATTTTAAACCCAAACCGATCAGGGTGAAAGTTAATCGAACCTGTAAGTTAATTGTAAATGAAGTAAAAATTTTTATCCCTTGCCAAGGTGTGCATTTCTTCGATAGAATTATGCTCATACAATTATCATTGGAGCATTAAATGCAACCTCTTTCAAAAATAATCCTCATCGGTCTGGGAAAAGTCGTGCGTGAAGTGCTCAATCTCCTTCAGGCTTGTGATTTGAATTTTGAAATCACAGCCCTGTCGGATAGTTCAGCCTGTCTGGTCGGACAACCGCTTTCTACCGAAATGATTAACACCGCAATTCAATCAAAGGCTACTGGACAAAAACTGGCTGACCTGCCAGAGGTACAACCTCTTCCAAGTCTTGAAAAATATTTCACCATAAATACCATCATTATCGACACAAGTGCTGCTCGGGAATCTGGATTGGAGCATAGCCTTACAGAATGGCTGTAAACTAGTATTTGCCAATAAGAATGCGCACAGTGCTCCCTGGCCACAGGCAGCATCCTTGTTCAACCAGCCTGACATCCGTTATGAATCAACCGTGGGTGCCGGTCTTCCTGTGATTGCGACCCTGCGATCCATGATCAACAGTGGTGATCAGATTACCCGTATCGAAGGCGTGATGAGCGGCACATTGGGATATTTATGCAGCCGGTTGGAAGCCAGCGAGAGCTACAGCCAGGCGGTTAAGCAGGCTTATGAAGCTGGTTATACCGAGCCAGATCCACGTGATGATTTGAGTGGTTTCGATGTGCTACGAAAGGCATTAATCCTGGCGCGAACAGCTGGATGGCCTTTGGAAGAGAGCGATTTTACCGTCGAGCCGTTCTATGATGATCGTCTGGTGGGTATGCCTGTCTCAGAATTTTTCAACCTCACGTCTTTATTGGACGAAACCTATGCGCAGCGAGTTGAGGAGGCTACTCAGGAGGGCAGGGTACTACGCTATCTGGCCACCATCACCCCACAGGGAAGACGAATTGGTTTTCAGACGGTGGAGCAAAGCTCCCAATTGGGAGCTTTGCAAGGTCCAGGCAACTATTTTGCCATATACAGCCGGCGCTATAATCAGATTCCGATGGTCATCGCCGGTCCCGGTGCCGGGATTGAAGTCACCGCGAATGGAGTTCTGAATGATATAATCGCGCTATTACGATGATGGCAGGCAAGCAAAAAGGCAATATGAAAAAACACGAACGAATGGAAGAAATTTACGAGTCCGGTTCTATTCCCTGGGACCAATCCGATCCACCTCCTGAGGTAATCGATCTGGCAGCACTCCTTCCTGTGGGACGAGTGCTGGATTTAGGATGTGGTTATGGCCGCGCCTCCATTTATATGGCTAGGCTTGGCTGGCAGGTGGACGGGGTTGATTTTGTTGCGCAGGCTATTGAAGGAGCAAGAATAAGGGCTGATCAAGCCGGATTATCGGAACACGTAAACTTCCATCAATCTCCAGTGACCCTGCTGGATTTTCTTCGCGAACCTTACGAC
>JACZIY010000772.1 GCA_014860845.1 Anaerolineaceae bacterium | reverse complement strand
TCCACCATGTTGCCCTGATCCTCGATCCGAACGATTTCACGTGGATAATCTACGGAATAATCATCTGAAAGGCCAATTAATATAATTCGATCTATTGTTTTAGCAGCTGCCAAGGCGTCCAACACCCATTGGATCATAGGTTTATCACCAATGGGAATGAGTGCTTTTGGGAGACCATCTGAATAAGCGTATAAAGGATCATCAGGCGTGGGGTTGCCTCCAGCTGTTAAGATCACGTCCATGATTACAATTCCTGAACCTGCGGTGAAAGATTAAGTTCTTTCACGGCTGCTTCCATTTTTTCAAAGTATTGTCTGGATTGATAATTAACCGGATCGGTCCAACCGCGCGCAGTGATAATACCCGCTTCCATCATGTTGGTGCCAAAAGAACGGCCATCCAACATGGGTGTGGTGGTCACCAGTAAGCGCACACCAGCTTTTTTGAAAATTTCGCGATCTTTATGTGTGGTTGTATTGGTCACAATGATCTTTCCATCCAGGCGTTCTGGCATGTATTTCGTAATAAAGTGACAATCCCCTGAAATCACAGTAGCCCACTCAAAGTACTTTGTAAATTTGGGTGTGTGTTCTTCCTGCTTTTCCCCGGTTGGGTATAGCCAATTGAAAGGCAAACGCGCAATCACCGGTGCAATCGCTTTCGCCACCCTTTTCAATCCTTTGTCGGTGCGGATCGGGAAGGGTAACCCTAATGTAAACATCAGGTCACCAAAAACTGATTCGTAACCCAACTCCACAAATCCACGCGCAAGTCCATAACGATCGACAGCACTCATCTGAAAAACGCGTTTTGGATCCCCATGCAAATATGGTTCTATCACCATGGCTGCCTTGCGTTCCAGAGTGTTTTTTAAACCGGTGCCATCTACAACGGGCGTGATTTTCACATCCCGGACCAGGGGAAGAATGCTATGCAGATCATACCAATCCTTATCCACCAGCAACCCAAGGATCGCTCCTCCTACCCCCAGTGCACCTACTTTGCCATCCAGGTCGCGATACATCTGCGCAGCTGCCTGCATATCTCCATCAGTACCGATGCGTTCCAGGTGAATGATCTTTCCAAAAAGTTCTACTTCGACTGCTTTGTCTCTGGTTGCTGAACCAATACTTACACTGACCGCGCGATCATGCATGGGTTTTCTCCTCAGTTATTGTATTAAAACAGTATACTTCAAAAAATAAAAACGATGAACATAAAGCTAAATTTTCAATTAAATAATTCCATGTTTCAAACCCTCCTATTGTACACCAGGGTGTTAAAATCAAAATGGAAACACTGAATAATTCCATCGACATCTCACCCTGGAGGATAGATGACTGAATACATAACCATTCGCGGTGCCCGGCTCCACAACCTGAAGAACATCAATCTGGATATTCCCAAAAACCAGTTGGTGGTCCTGACCGGATTGTCCGGATCAGGCAAGTCCACTCTGGGATTCGACATCCTCAACAAGGAAGGTATGCGCCAGTATCTGGAATCACTTGGTCTGATTTCGCATGGCATGTCCAAACCACCCGTGGACGCCATCACTGGTTTATCGCCCAGCATCAGCATCGACCAGCATATCAGCAACCACAGTCCACGCTCTACGGTGGGAACTGCCACCGAAATCTACACTTATTTGCGGGTCTTATTCGCTCGGCTCGGTCATCATCCTTGCCCGCAGTGTGGAAAAGATGTGCCACCCTCGTTTGATGTTGCCAATACCGAGTGGGAATCTGAATCCAACGGCGAGGAGGAAGGATCCAGTGCTGGCTCCAGCTTTCCCTGCCCGCATTGTGGTGCTCCTATTCCTGAGATTGGCATGGCACACTTCTCCTTCAATAAACCCGAAGGCGCGTGCCCTACCTGCACCGGTCTGGGAATGGTGCATCAGGTCAATCTAAAAAAACTGGTGAATGAGCACAAAAGCATCCTGGAAGGTGGTGTTCTGGGCTGGGATCACAATTACATCAAATATTACAGTGGCACCATTCAGGCAGCGTCGGATTATTATGGCCTCGATTTTGATCTTGCCTTACCGATTAAGGACTATACCCAACCACAGCATGATTTTTTGTTCTTTGGCGTTTTTGATACCCGTTTTCGTAATCATTGTCCAGATAAAGAGCCACCCACCACTGCCGCCAAAGGTCGCTTCGAAGGAATTGCAACCAATGTGATGCGACGTTATGCAGAACGGATTCAGGATGTGGAATACCGCGAGAAGATGGAAGAATTGCTCATCAAACAAACCTGCCCCGATTGTCAGGGGACACGTTTGAAACCTGAGAGTCGCGTAGTGACGGTGAATGAAAAAACCATCATTCAGCTTTCACAGATTCCCCTTTTTGATCTCGGGCTCTGGTTACAGAATCTCCCGCTCATCTTTACACCTGATGAGCAGCACATCGCAGCAGCCATTCTGATTGATCTGCAGGAACGCATCCATCGACTGGTGGAAGTCGGTGCTGGTTATCTGACACTCGAACGCGATTCACCCAGTCTCTCAGCTGGAGAATCACAACGCTTGCGTTTGGCTTCCCTGCTGGGTTCCTCTTTAACTGGATTATTATACGTTTTCGATGAACCGACTATTGGCTTGCACCAACGCGATACCCATCGACTTATTAATGTTCTGCGCCGATTACGCGATCTGGGTAATACTGTATTGGTGATTGAGCACGATCTGGAGATGATCACCACCGCCGATTACGTGATCGATTTCGGACCTGGTGCGGGCAAGCACGGTGGGCAGATCGTTGCAACCGGCACACCTGGAGAAGTCAAAAAACAAGCAGGTTCCATCACTGCAGATTATCTTTCCGGCAAATTATCCGTCCCGCTGCCTGACCAACGCCGGAAACCAGAAGATAAAAACATCACCATTCGAGGAGCGCGTCATCACAACCTGCAAAATATCGATGTCAGCCTGCCACTGGGCTTAGTGATTGCTGCGACTGGTGTCTCTGGTTCCGGTAAATCCTCCCTGATTTTTGATATCCTCGACCGAGCTTTACGCCAACGCCTGTACTCTACCAGTGATACTCCTGGCGTTCATGATTGTATCGAAGGAATAGATTTGATTGACAAGGTTATCACCATCGATCAGCAACATATCGGTCGTATCCCTCGCTCCAACACCGCCACCTACACCGACACCTTCACTCCCATTCGAAAAGCCTTCGCCGATACAAAGGTAGCCCGTAAACGCGGGTTAACAGCTCGGGATTTCTCCTTCAATGTGCCTGGTGGTCGCTGTGAACGCTGTGAAGGCACCGGTTTGCTGACGGTTAAGATGCATTTTCTGCCGGATGTGGAAGTGCGCTGCCCGATCTGCCATGGCAAACGTTTCACCCAGGAAGTGCTGGCCGCCCAATATCATGGTCACGATATTTCCCAGGTACTGGATCTGACCGTGGAAGAAGCGCTTATACTATTCAAAGATATTCCCGCTGCCCGGTCCCGTTTACAGGTGCTCACAGATGTCGGGTTGGGTTATTTACAACTGGGACAGCCTGCCACCACTCTCTCCGGTGGGGAAGCCCAACGCATCAAACTCTCCAAAGAATTGGGACGCAAAGGCAATGGTCACACCCTCTATCTGCTGGACGAACCTACCACTGGATTGCATCTGGATGATGTCGCCCGGTTGTTGGTGGTTTTGCAGCGTCTGGTGGATGCAGGCAACACCGTCATCGTAGTCGAGCACAACTTAGAATTGATCAAAACTGCTGATTGGATCATCGATCTCGGTCCCGAAGGAGGCGCAGCGGGAGGGAGACTGTTGGCATCCGGCACTCCCGAGCAGGTGGCACAGGTTGCAGAATCGTTTACTGGCCAGTATTTAAGGAAAATGAATTAATTTTTATACAGATTATTAAATTCGGAATAAAATTATTAATTGTTATTTCTTGTCCTGCGTATGGCGGGTTCAATAAAAATTTTTATTGCCAACCAATCCAATAGAGCTGGTGAGAGTAATTTTAACCAGACGGTGAGGGTGCCAGGACCCATTAATATTTCTCGTTTCCGCTTATATGCAGCTATTAATGTAATCTCTGCACAACGTTTGGCTGTCATCATCCGTTTGTGATAAATTTTCCGACCGTTAGCCCCTCTCGAAATTCCGTTTTTATCCATTTGCGCTTCATGAAACTCTGTCACCACCCACCATGGGCAAATTGTGGTAACACTCACCCCTTGAGATTTTGTTTCCATTCTCAATGCATCCATAAAACCATGGATAGCATATTTGCTGGCACAGTATGGTGTGTTATAAGGGATTGCTGATTTTCCTCCCATGCTGGAAATCGTCACAACCCGACCTTGTGTCTGTTGTAGATAGGGAAGAGCATAATACGCACAATGGATAACACCATAAAAATTTACATTGATGACATGTCTGAATAGATTAAGATCAGGAAATTGATCAAATAAAGCTGTTGCTGCCAAACCAGCGTTATTGATCAGCATATTCAATTGACCATATTGTTCTATGGTTCTTTCAACCAACCACTTACATTGGGCTTCATCACTCACATCTGTGGGAACAATCATGACCTCAGAACCCAATGCTCGACATTTTTTGGCAACTTCTTCCAGGCGGTCTTCCCTTCTAGCTGCTATGACTAATCTTGCCCCTTGATTGGCCAGTTCTTCAGCCAACGCTGCTCCAATTCCTGCAGAAGCACCCGTAATGATCACAACCTGATTTTGAAAGGCATTTGGAACCATACCACCTCCTATTCCAACAAATTAAAAAACTTCTTCACGTAAGGCATATAACCTTCATAGATTGGCATATCCACCTTATATTTTTTACCCAACGCCAGTAAGGTAAAGTACATATCTTTCATCTCATCCGGCGAATGCTGAACATGGCCTTCGAACATCTCCTGCATACCCTTCTGCCGGTAAATCCATTGGGTGAAGGGTATTAAGAGGAAAAATGGAAGGAAGTAATATTTGGTGGGAGCTACCTTTCTTGGATTGATCCCCTGATTCTCACAAATCTTCCAACCTTCCCTCATGGCCAGATATGATTCTTTTATGAGCTCAGTTCGTTGAAAGGTCTGATAATTTCCTGCTTTCAGATATGCAGCCAGACAACACGCCCCCCAAACATAGTGCGTTCTGATATAGGGAATGATATCTGTAATGATTTTTGGATTCATATTCGCTTGTTCAAGCAAATATGAAAATTCTTTTACCCGATTAGAAATGTGTCCATCTCTCTCTCCAACTACTGTATTGGTCAGCTTCATACCAAAAATAACACCCTCGATCAGGTTATCCTTTCGTCCCCCACCTGCTTTGAAAGGATAAGCGATGAAGTACCGGGATAGATCCAAATATTCTGCAATGCTTTCATCATCCCCTGGTCGCATATTTTGTAAGAATACGATATGAGCAGTCCCAGAATAATTTTTCAACATGAGCAGGATGTCTTCTAGTTGATTGCTGTTGACTGCCACAATGATGAAATCATAGTTCTCGAAATCCGAAAAAGAATCAACGAAATTCGGAAGATATTGTTCCTCAACATTTTTACCCTGGGAAGATCTGAGATCCAGACATTTTATCTGTATTCCAGATGCTTTATATAAATCAATTTTTGATTTCCGGATCAAATGAGTAACCTGACAACCTGATTTCTGAAGTTGCCAGCCATACAAAGTACCAATAACACCAGCACCGATGATTAATAATTTTTTATCATGAAATTTTTGTTTTTCCGTCATGTCTCACCTAAAAAATTACCACATAAATGGAATAATTTTTTTTGTATTTTCTGCATAAGTAAGATAAGCCTTTCCAAAATGAGCTGCCAATAATTTTTCCTCGATCTTTATGCGATAACGAAAGCATAAAAACAGAAAGAGGAGGTTAATCACTCCGAGTACACTGGCATACGCCAGACTGACACCTACAGCCATGAGCAAATACCCCAAATAAGCAGGATGGCGAACCAGGCTATATGGTCCGCTTTGAACCAAAACCTGCTCTTTCTGCACTGAAAGATGTCCGGAATACCACATTCGCAACTCATACCTTGCATAACCAAACAGAAATGAACCCGCAATTACAAATCCAGCTCCAACTAGCATCCATCCGATGGTTGGAGAAACTGAAATATCTATATAAAGAAATTCAAGGGGGGGTAGATAGAAAGCAAAAATCATGCTCACAACGATCAACCAGAAAGAACGATCTCCTGTTTCTTGACGAATCGGTTTGTTTTTTGCCACACCATTCCAAAGAGTTTTTCCCTTAATGATGTATGCAATGAAAATACCAACGCTGAAAAGCACACCGACCAACATTAAAAACCATCCAATTAAATTAGTGGCTATCGTTTGAAACCCTAACCAGGCAAGACTGAGTGCTAATATTGGAACAAAGAATAATAAAAATTTGATTGCCAGACGATCCATTTTCACTTCCATCCTTAATCTTCCCGGATGTGATTGACACCCTGCATAAATAAAGTAATGATGTGTGGATCAACGACACGGTAGTACACTTCTTTGCCATCACGTCTGGATTTGACCAGGCGCATCTGCCGTAAACCACGCATATGGTGTGATACAGCTGATTCGGTTACACCTACCTGCTCAGCCAAAGCAGAGACATTCAGTTCCTGATCCATGATGGCTGCAAGGATACGCACCCGGCTGGTGTCGCTGAAAGCTCGAAACAATTCTGCCACATGGGCTGCTGTATGTTCATCCAGGATCATTGATGGTTTTTCTCCTTATTAAAACAATTGAGCATATGTTCAGTTATTTATATTATATGCAAATTGGAAATACGAATCAAGGTGTGTTAGATTAAACTTTTGGAACGAATTCCCAAATTTAGATCGAATTTTGGGAATTTGGATTATTTTGTTTCTCTGCTAATAAGAATTGTTTTTATCCAATTTGCACATATAATCATCTCAAAGGAGATCTATGCCCGGCATTTACCGTCATACCTGAAGCAACTTTAAAGGTGCCTTGAGCACCGCTGTGCAGTTTGCACATACAGGTTTGATGGATTGATCTCCTGCTGAGATTGTTCCTTCTGAAGAACCACCTGTATGTGCGGGTGGTTTTTTCTATTACTTATTTTCAAACACGAAACAGGAGGAATTAATGGAATTATCAGCATCAAACACCGTAATCCTGGTTACCCGCAATGGCATGGGGGATTCATACACAGCTTTACAACAAACCCTGATCGTCAAATATTTATCATTATTAAATGAAAACGATATTCTGCCATCTGTAATTTGCTTTTATACGGATGGGGTCAAGTTAGCAGTCTCTGGTTCACCGGTGCTGGATCAACTGAAAGAATTGGAACGCAAAGGCGTCCATCTTATTCTATGCGGTACTTGTCTGAATTATTATGAGTTGGCTGATCAAGTACAGGTTGGAATTGTAGGCGGCATGACTGATATCATCGAAGCGCAGTTCCGCGCCAGCAAGGTAATATCTATTTAAGAGCCTGGAATTCAATTAGATCAACCGGACATCTCAGGTCGTTTTCCTTGACGATCTATCTGAAATGCGGTATATTTTGCGTGCTTATCCAGCACGCCCCGGTAGCTCAATTGGACAGAGTACCTGCTTGCGGAGCAGATGGTTGCAGATTCGAGTTCTGCCCGGGGCACAGAAAA
>JACZIY010000771.1 GCA_014860845.1 Anaerolineaceae bacterium | reverse complement strand
TCACCAGTCCTTCATAGAGTGCAGCGTAAAGGGTGGATTGAATACTCCCTTGAGAAATTCCAGGGTCGATGCCAGGGGGTTCATCTCCAAAAGCATAGTGGAAAGTTACTGGTTCGGAAGGCTCAGCAATTGGTTCAGCTGGTTGTACCGGCTCAGTCGGTTGTTCCGGTTCAGCCGGTTGTTCTGGTTCTGTTAATGGTTCAGTCTGCGGTGTTTCCTCCTGAACCGGTTCAGTTGCCTGTTGTGCACAGCCAACTATCATCACCAATATTATTAGTGAAGATACAAGAAAGGTTATGGTTTTTTTCATTTTATGTTCTCCTATTATTTATTTGGGTTGTATTAATTGAATCTACAATCAGGTCTGAACAACTTCTCAACTCTCGTGATTTAATCTCTTATATCTAACTCCTTTCTATAAATGCAATATTACTCGTAACCTTCATGTCGTTGTGACCATTAAAACAAGTGGCAAGCAACAAAGTGGTTTGGTGTGATCTCTTTAAGCGTTGGGCTTACCTCTTTGCAGATTTCCATGCATTTTGGGCAACGCGTCCTGAAGCGACATCCTGAAGGAGGATTGGACGGGCTTGGTATTTCACCTTCAATTGAAACCTCATCTTTCATTTTGGCTATCTTGGGATCGGCAATTGGAACTGATTTCATAAGGCCAATGGTATATGGATGCAGCGGGGTACGGTATAGTTCCTCACTGGGCGAAACTTCCACAAGCTGTCCCACATACATTACAGCCATGCGCTTCGAGATGTACTTTACCATGGCAAGGTCATGGGCTATGAAACAGTATGTCAATCCCAATTGTTCTTGAAGCGTTTGCAGCATATTCACTACCTGCGCCTGAATAGATACATCCAAGGCAGATATTGGTTCATCGCAGATAATAAAATCCGGTCGGATAATAATTGCCCGTGCAATTCCGATACGCTGACGTTGGCCACCTGAGAATTCATGGGGATACTTTCCCATGTGAGCTGGTTCTAAGCCAACCATAAGCAAAGCTTCAGCAACACGCTCCTCATACTCCGATTTGGGGCAGATATTATGGGCATTCAACGGTTCGGATATAATTCGTTTGACAGTCATTCGTGGGTTAAGCGAAGCATAAGGATCTTGAAAAATCATCTGTATGCGACGACGGTATGGCATAAGTTCATTTTCTCCAAGTCTGGCAATATCTATCCCATCAAAGATCACCGAACCAGACGTCGGGTTATACAAACGGATCATCGTACGGGCAACTGTTGATTTACCACAGCCCGATTCGCCGATCAAGCCAAAAGTTTCTCCCTTAGCAATCGAAAAAGAGACATTATCCACGGCTTTGGTAACCGGCTTTTTTTTCAAAATACCGCCCCCACCAAAATACTTTTTCAGATTTTTTACCTCGATCAAATGCTGTTCGTCCATTTACTGTCCTCCATGGCTGGATTGCCTCGGCATTTCAGGGTCCAGTAACCAGCACATGCTGCGGTGCGTTGGGCTGAGTTGGAAATAAGGCGGGTAGTGCTCGAAGCAAACTTTCATAGCCTTGTCGCAACGTGCATAGAAAGGACATCCTTTTGACGGGTCAAGCAGACTGGGTGGCGATCCGGGAATCGAAAAAAGACGGTGCCCACCGATTATATTCACATCCGGTATAGACTTCTTTAATCCAATCGTGTATTGGTGAGCGGTCTCGTAGAATATTTCTTCGACGAGACCTTCCTCCATGATCATGCCGCCATACATGACAATGACACGCTTACAGGTCTCAGCCACCACACCTAAATCATGTGTAATCAGGATGATGGAAGCTTCAGTTTCCTTCTGCAGGTTGCGGATCAATTTAAGAATTTGGCTCTGAATGGTGACATCCAGTGCAGTCGTTGGTTCATCCAATATGAGTAGTTTGGGATTGCAGGCGATAGCAATGGCAAACATCACCCGTTGGCGCATCCCACCTGATAATTCAAACGGATATTTATCCAAATGCATCTTCGCATCTGGGATCTTGACCATCTCCAACAACTCCTTGGCCTTCTCTCGGGCTTGCTGTTTACTAATCTGCTTGTTAAGGGCTAGGATGCGCTCTGTAATCTGAGTTCCAACTCGGAGAGTTGGATTTAAACTGGTCATTGGTTCTTGAAATACCATGCCAATTTGATTGTTACGTAGCCTGCGTAGATCTTTTTTGGACATCTCAAGAACATTCTTGCTATCGAATAAAATCTGACCGTCAACGATCTGACCAGATTCATGCAGCAAGCGAATAACTGATAAACACATGACAGATTTACCCGAGCCGCTTTCTCCAACAATACCGATAATCTCTCCTTCTCCCATTTCAAAGCTGACATTACGAACAGCTTGCACCTCACCTGAAAATGTAAAAAATGAGGTACGCAGATTATTCACTTCTAATAAAGGTTGAACACTCATTCGAAACTTCCTTAAACTCTCAATTTCGGGTCCATGGCATCTCGCAAGCCATCACCTAAGAAATTGAACGCAAACATGGTCAAGCTGATGGCAATACTGGGTAACAGGATCTGATAGGGAGATGAACGAATTGCACCAATTCCTTCGTTGCTCAATATACCCCAGGAGGGCATTGGAGGACTCACACCTAGACCAATAAAACTCATAAATGCTTCTCCCGCAATCGCGCCAGGAATACTTAAAGTCGCAGAAACGATTATTGGACCTATGCTGTTGGGAAGCAAATGATTGAGAATAATTTTGATTGGTGAGACGCCGTTGCTTTTAGCCGCAAGAACGAAATCCAGCTCCTTTAATCCTAGAACCTGGCCTCTAACCAGTTGCGCCATCCCTAACCAAGATGTCAGTGCCATGGCGATCAGGATGTTGTAAATCCCTCTCCCAAAATAAACCATCAACAAGATGATATAGATCAAGCTCGGGATCGCATGCAGAATTTCCACCACACGCATCATTAGGATATCTGTGTTTCCACCATAGTATCCAGAGATTCCTCCGTAGATCACACCTATCAACATAGTGCTAATTGTTACGGTAAATGCCACTAACAATGATATCCGACCACCATAAAGCAGTCTGGTGAGCATATCGCGACCAAGAGAATCCGTTCCTAAGAGATAATTCTTATTCCAAATCGTCTTGCGTTGTGGCAAAGGTGCTTGGTTTTCATC
>JACZIY010000770.1 GCA_014860845.1 Anaerolineaceae bacterium | reverse complement strand
CTGCAACCAGTTGTTCCGCTGCTGCGGTAATGATTTCTTTATTCGGTTTTTTTCCTAATAAAATAGCCTCGACATGAGGAAAACGAACCGGTGTTGCCACAGCAGCACCCGGACAGACACGAATGTAATCCACTACTCCTGATGGATCTACAGCTCCAATGACAGCGATACTTAACCGAGAAATGGATTGAGCTTTACGGCGACCTATTTTAATGAAACAACTTCTGGCTTTTTCGGGAGGAACTTTGAATGTGAAATGGGTTAATAATTCTCCTGTTTCGATTTGGGTTTCATGTGGTCCTGTGACCAGGTCTTCTACTTTTACCTCCCGTTGACCTTTCGGAGCACGAAGGTGAGCGATTGCTCCTAAGCAAACCAGCGCTGGCAGGGAATCGGCGCAGGCAGCTGCATTGGATACATTTCCTCCAAATGTCCCACAATTGCGGACGGCTGGTCCACCGATCGTTTTGCAAGCTTCAACCAGGAAGGGTGCTATTTTTTGCAGGATGGGATTATAAATGGCATGCGAAAAGGTTACAGCAGCACCAAGTTTGACCTGATCTCCTTCCAAAGACACTTCATTCAATTCAGGAATTCGGCGGATATCCACCAACCGGTCAAACCAGACAGGGTTTACTCTTATGGCGACATAAATATCGGTGCCCCCCGCCAGTGGGATACTGCGAATCCCAGGTTCGTTCAACAATTCCACAGCATGATCCAATGTTTTTGCCAGTATATAATCAAATTTTGCCATCACACATCCATTCTTTCGTTTTAATTTTTCAATCGAGAAAAATCATCCATTAACTGGTTATTCTTTCATCTTCCTGCAATAATCCCAATTCCAACAACTTTTCTGGTTTTGGTTTGCCCTGTTGATCCCAATTTCGTAACAAGTAATATCGATCTAGCATGGCATCCAAATCCTGAATGATTGCTGAACCGATTTGTTTGCCCAGAATTGTCTTTCCCGTTTCCAGATCTCTTTCATTGGCGTAAATTGGCATTTCCTCCGTGGTAAATCGCTTGGGCAGGTAATCATCCTTGCGGTCAAAGCCTTCACGAATATTGAAAAGCCGTTCCAGGTTAACAATTCGTTCACCAATCTTCAATAAGGATTTTTCGTCCAGGTCATATCCCAGAATCTTAATACCAGGTAAGAAATCAGAGGGTAAAAGGCTGTATTCCTCGGTAGTGGTGAATTTGCAGATACCAAATGCATCTGTTAAAGCACAGAAATGCTCACCATAAATCAACATGTCTGCTTTATATTTTTCGTTATACGATTCCATTAATTCATCAATAATTTCGGGAGGGAAAATCTTTCTGGCAGTTTCAAAGTTACCACCCAGATCAAGGGCAGGTAATCCGTACAGGTGATCCGCGCCACGATTGGCTACTGCATGTCCCAACCCAAAACCTTTGGAAACACGTGGTTCCTGCTCCGGGATTTCAAGACCTTTTACATGCATGGCGTACGCATCCGCACCATTGCCAATTTTTTCAGCAGCGCGTTTGGTACCTTCTGCCAGCAGGTTACCGATCCCTTTGCGGTAGGAAATACTCTTCATCAAACCAAGAATAGTGCAGGAATCACCCCATTCCAGACTAAAGTCGGCATCCGAGAGAATTCCTTTTTCATGGCATTCCATCGCAAATCCAATTACCTTACCGGTTGAAATCGTATCCAGACCAAGCTCATTACAGAGATAATTTCCCTCAATGATGACATTGACATCATCATTCCAGACCACAGGTCCCAATGCATCGGTGGTCTCATATTCCGGACCTTCGGTGTGGATGAGACCTTCGGATCCCTGCCCAACCGATTCACAGGAGCATTGCACCGGACAGAAACGGCATCCCATACGTTTGGTACGATATTCCTTCAAGGCGGTTCCATCCATCTTGTCGATGAATGGTACCTGCCCTAATTGATGGTTCTTGGCGGGGAGATCACCACTGATGTTTTTGATCCGCATCAGGAAAACAGTACCCGTGTCGATCAAACCCTGCATCTTCGGGTCTTTGCGCAGGTGTTGGTTCAAGCGTTTAATTTCTTCACGCAGTTCAGGGCTACTCTTTCCTTTGGAGGAGGCTTTGACATGGACGGCTTTCAGCTTCTTGGATCCCATAACAGCTCCCGGACCACCACGGGCGGCAGCGCGGCCATAATCGTTAATAATGGAAGCGATGCGAACGAGATTCTCACCAGCTGGCCCAATACAGGATACACGGCCATTGGCTCCGGTTGGGGTACCTGCTCCTAACAAAATATCCTGTACTTCCCCGGTGCGTTTTCCCCAGAGATGCTCAGCATTTTCCAGGGAAATGGATTCATCGGTGATCTTGAGATAGACTGGGGTGGGGGAAATCCCAGAGAAAACCAGGGCATCATACCCTGCCATGGCAAGCTCAGGTCCAAATCCACCACCAGAATTGGCATAACCATATCCATCAGTGGCAGGTGATTTAAAAGTCACGTGGTAGCGCGATGCAGACGGCCAGGGAGTACCACTGAAGAATCCATTGGTAAAAATTAAATAATTTTCCGGTCCAAATGGATCAACCCCGGGTTGTACAAGATCATATAAATATTTAGCCCCTAATCCACGCCCCCCCAGATATTGCTGGAGCAGTTCC
>JACZIY010000769.1 GCA_014860845.1 Anaerolineaceae bacterium | reverse complement strand
GCCGAATCCAATTGATATACGCTCGCTCAGTTCTGTGAGAGTACTGTTTTCGACGAATACTATCGCTGACTTGGTCTAATAACTTTTTGGGTTTTGGTTCCATTTTTTTTCTCGATATAGTTACTTATAACGCATTTTCACTGCATAAAACTAATAATTGAATATTATGCGCAATGTTATCGCGATAATACTGCGTGAAAAGATTTTATCATCAAAAAATTACATTCTCAATGTATAATCATGTGTGGGCAGGTTTTATCAAGAAAATATCTCACTTATCACCCCGTTGGGTGCTTGCAATAGGAATATGAAATTGTGAATCAAGAAATCAAAGATCTGTTTTGGCTAAAACCACTTTCTCAAGAAATAACATCAGCTCAAAAGGTGTTTGATGTTATTTTTGGAATTATTCTGCCAATTTTCTGCCTTATCTTAGATCCTTTTATTTTCAAGGATATTAATTTTTCGTTTCCACCGAATGTATTAGGTGCAGGGTACTTGGATGGATTAGGTGCAGGGTACTTAAGAAACATTCAAGTTTTTGCATACATTTCTATTGGAATTGGAATCTTTGCATTAATTTATGTGCTATTTTTCCAAGCTAAATCAAACCTTCTTAATATACTTCTGGCAAGTGTTTTGTCATCTGTAGCTTCTATCTCTTTTCTTATAGGGATTTTTCTATTGCCTATAAGTATTCAGCTTTTATTATTTGTCGTAGGAATTTTGGGGTTTATTCCTTTTATAACAGCGTTTGTATTTTTTCGAAACGGGGCAATAGCATTTCAAAAAGTACAAACTAACATGAATAAAATTACTAAAGTCAGATTTTTATTTATTGGTACAATTTTGGCAGTTGGAATTCCGTTCGGAGTAAATGTAAATACAAATAAATTTTGGTCACCCAATGAAATATTCCTACCAGTTGAACGCGTTTGGTTATCTGAAGCAGAAGTCGTGCATTTTGTCATTGAAAATCATACAGGTGAAATAATAGGGCCATTTATGATTGATGATAGCAAAAACAATCCGCCTGAGTACATAGATCAAATAATGCCATTTTCGAAAATTGATGTTTACTACAAGAACTCTGCTATGGGCGAAAATACTATTGGACTCATAGACGGTAATGGGATTAAATACCCTGGTATCGGGTATTTTGAATCTTCGCAACGCGGACGTGTTGACATTCATATTCATTGCGTAACTACAGAAGGTATCTCCGGTAAGGTTAGGGTTTTGGTATCAAGCCAATCTTCCTATAAATGGGGTGCTTTTGGAAAATCAGTTTGTCCTTAAACACGCACCCAACACTGCTTGCAGCGGACAAAAGCGGGGTGGTTCTCCGCTTTTGGGTGGGATTCTCACTCTGGCTTTTTTGGCCCTTTAGATTTTATCCGCCAATGCCCGCTTTTGCCGCTAAAGCTCGCCGTTAGATTCGATCTCATTCCCGAATAGCGCCGGTAGACTCGCGTCCGCCGCAGGTGTCGAGCCATTAGGCGAAGACTGTTTCCGAAGGACCCCCTGGCGCGTGCCATACCCCCCTTTCAAAAGCGCGCTCCGGCTGACCACTCCGCTGCCTTCACGCGAAAAAGAGTTTTTTGATTATTTAGTAGATCACTTTCGAATGAATAATTACTTATCGTAAATGTTTTTCTTGTACAATTAATATGATTTTGTTGCAGTATTATGTTTATAATATCCAAGCATAATTGCTGCAAAAGACGTTTCTTTTAGTTTGCTAAACTGAATAATTACAGCGTATCAATATTCCTTATCATTAATAGTTAGGCGGTTTACTTTTTGACCAATAGACATCTCCATCTTTTGACAATACATGAGTATGACAAATGCAAGAAGAGTTTAAATTTCATGTAGGTTATTACGATCATCTTCACCCTGAACCATCGATCAATTACCAAATGAATCGTTGGATTAGCTACCTTGGGGCAAGCGCACTGGATGATATACAAGTTATCGCACCTCGGCTCTCAAATTTTTCATCCTATCGTCAGGAGTTTCTCGCTTTGGCTGAGAAAGCGCTCTCCGAGGGACGAAAACTACATGCCGCATATTACTTCCGTTCAGCTGAATTCTTCATGAGACAGGACGATCCGGCCAAGTCACCGACTCGCAAGAAATTTCTGGGTTTATTATGGGAAAAGTATCGAGTAGGTGAAAGCAATCGTATTGCCATCCCCTACGAGGTTGGCAATATTACTGGCTTACTACCCGCATATTATTTCATCCATGACCATCCAAAGAGCACAATTGTCATTCATGGTGGTTTCGACAGTTATATTGAAGAGTTCTTTCCAATCATCCTACTTATTCGTGATGCGGGTTACAATATTGTTTGCTTTGAAGGACCAGGACAGGGCGGAGCGCTACAAGAATCTCGGTTGTTCATGACGCATGAATGGCACAAACCAGTAAAGGCTGTATTAGATTATTTAAAGTTAGAGGATGTCACCCTCTTGGGAATTTCAATGGGAGGATGTCTAGCATTGCGCGCTGCCGCTTATGAACCACGTGTAAAACAAGTAATCGCTTACGATGTTTTCTTCGATTGGCTAGATACGTCGCTCGAAAAGTTAAAACCTGTTGGACCACTGCTCAAATTCCTTCTTAATTATCGAACCTCCGGGCTTTTCAATATCTTATTGGCAGGAATCATGAAAAAGAGTCCCTTGTTTGATTGGGCAATGCATCAAGCAATGCTGGTGCTCGGGGTTTTTTCATCTTACGATGTTTTTCTAAAAAGCAAATTATACACAACCCAAGACGTATCACCACATGTTAAACAAGATGTTCTCTTAATGGCCGGAACCGAAGACCACGTCATACCACTGAGCCATTTTTACAAACAGGCTGAAATATTGAAGAATGTTAGATCACAAACCGCTCGCTTATTTACTAGAGATGAGCATGCACAGAATCATTGCCAGATTGGTAATCTACACCTTGTTGTGGACTACATTACAAACTGGATTGATGTCACTCGCCAACATACCAGTTGATATGCGAAGTCGCACGGCAAACCTCCCAACACCGGCTCCACCCGGCCACCTTCGGCGTGGGTAGGCAGCAGTATTTT
>JACZIY010000768.1 GCA_014860845.1 Anaerolineaceae bacterium | reverse complement strand
ATTCAACTCTCGGAAGAGAAATATTGTTCTGTCTCCGCTACTGTACGGGCTACTGCAGAAATCAGCACTTCTTACGAACTTCTGTAATTAATAAATCGATTTAAGGCAAATCTGCCGGGCTGACATCAAATTCATCAGGCATGAAGCGCATCCCTTTTAGTTCTGAAAAGGTGAGGTATTTGCCTTCCAATTCGGGCCGTTGTTTTCGCAACATTTCATATAAGTAGGTGTAGCTGGTCATTACCCGAGCTTTCCAGTTCAGGTTCAGGTTGCGTGCCACTTTTTGAATGCTGGTCCCATCAGGGCCTTCAATTTCGATGAAATTTCCATATGGTAATTCATCCAGCACGACCAGCGTGTCCAGCAGTGAGTAGGTGGTGCGGAATTTTTCATATGACATCACCACTTCAAATCCCAGTCCTTCCAGTAATTTCCGGGCAGTATCAAAATCATCCACCAGCACTTCAATTTCCTGCCGGATGCTGACTGATTTGCCCACCTCTGCTGCTCCTTTGAACGTCAGGATGTTTTCTTTGTCCTTCCGCAAGCGTAAAACATGTCGTTGATTTCGTAAGCGCCCATCAGCTGTGTCAAAACGCAAATTGGACTCAAAACAGCGTTCCTGAACGAGTGTTCCTCCCAGATCAAGAATTTTTTGCTCAATTTCTTTCAGAGAAAGCACATAAAATTTAACTTCAATTTCAACATCACTGGTGTTTTTCATTTATCATCCTTTTGGCAACTTGTTTTTTGTGAGGTAAAAATAGCCAAATACAAAACCTACATAAATGCTGGTTGCCACTATTCGAAATGGCAAATTATAAAAAGCAATGCTGCTCCTGGAAAAGATCAAATAATCCAGCCACCAGCAAGCAGCTAATATAACGATACTGATTTGAACATATTTTTGGCTCCATGCTAATCGCAGCCAGGTGCTGATCGCAGCGATGGTACCAACGACCCCAATCACCGCACCACTGATCAAACTATACCACGGACCTGGCTGGACACCAAATCGAAGCAGTGTTTCCCATTGATAAATGCTCTGGTATACCCGTAGCCAGCCCATCACTGCAATGATAGCGAGGGAAAGTATTATTAGCTTCAGGAAAAATGGCCGTTTCTTTTTCAATCTATCCGTCCTGCTGGAATTGTACTCGATGTCAGGTCAGGAGCGAATAGGTGTAACAACTTTTACAGGTCAGCTCATGCATTTCACGGAATCGATGGATAGAATTGTAGTTCCCACAAATGCACATGTGCTGGCTCGGCATTATTCAGGTTGGTGACTCTTACTTCAACCCAATCCACAGAGGTCATTTCCGGCAACGCCAGTTCCACAAAACGCGGTTCAGAATTTTCAGAGAGATTTATCATTTTGGGAATTGGTTCGTCTACTCCAGCTGGCCAGACCTCGATTTCAATCTTTGTTGGTTCTCCTCCCACCCGCAGAATCATTCTTGAAACCTGGCGCGATTGTGAAAACCTTACAATCAATCGTAACGGATTTGCTTCCCAGCTTCTGGCCAGGGTTGCCTTATCCCCATCAAAAATGTGCAGAATCTCGCCCATATCCAGAGTGGAATAATCCACCTGTACCTCTTCGCCATCTGTCAGGAAAACTTTTCCTTTATTCATCTTGCGCCGCTCAGCCAGTTCAGCAGCAAATATTTCTTGAATATTTTCCACATATTCCAACCGGGTGAAGTAAAAACCTGTCTCACCATTTGGATATTGAATTTCTGTTTCGGTATTGATATTGGTAAATTTCTGGCTTTCGACCATGATCTTTATTTCTTCGGGGGTCATCACAAATACCATCTCAGGTTCAATTGATTTGTATTCGCTGATATATCCATCAATACTACCCATTTGAAATGGAACCGGATCATCAAAAAAGTAGCGTGCGAGCACATCAGCTCCATTCGACCAGGCGGAAGTCAAATAAAATTTCTGATCAGGATCATTTCTCAATTCTTCCGCGATGGTTCCAAACACCTGCCGGGCTCCATATTGCATGCCGTACATGCCATAATTCGTAAACCAGATTGGGCCATTTTTCAATGCATCCCAAAGCATATGGATGTTCAAAAAACTCAGGATCAAAAAAAGCATCATCCCCATTTTCATTGCATATTTCTGGAGCAAAAACTTGCTTTTTTGGAAACGCATCTGTACCCAATCCCAGGTTTTTATCAAGCCAAGCGTTGTTAATACGCTGGCAGGGATAACCATCACCAATGCCCGGGTGATGCCTAATTCGACCAGAGCTGCCCCTGCCGGAGCCACAAGCAGCAGCAACAGTGCGGTTCTTGCAAAGGAATCTTTGAAGTGTTTGATGCACCACAGGATCCCCACCAGCAGGAAAGGCAATCCAGGCAACCACAAATGCCCATAGCCTTTCATCAAATGACGTTGCAAATCAGCACTGTTTGGCAAATACCAATAGAGAGGATTCAATCCGCGCAGGTATTCCCGCAGGAAGATCATCAGTTTTTCACCCAGGGGGATGTTTCGCACCCAATAAGACCCTAAAATTTCCAGATGCCGCAGTTCTTCTCCCGGATGATCTAGCGAAAAACGAAGAAACGGTATTAAGAAAACCGCTCCAATGCCAATCGCTTTCAGGAATAATCTATTATGCTGCCAGTGATAACGCCAATCACTCACCAGCAATCCGAGCAAGGTCAATGCGACCACCACTCGCATGGGACTGTAGCTGTAAAATGCCAGGGCAGCCAGTACAGCCGCAGCATACAGGAAGTGTGGGTTCCTCTTTCGATACAACACATAACAACCAGCAAAACCAGCATAAAAGCTGACCGCCATGGCGGTTTCAAAGGCTGTCCGGGAATGTAAAAACCAGGCAGGCATTAACGAGAGCACCAGCACCCCCAGCCAGCCCAACCCCTGTTTGATGCCTTTTTCGATCAACCACCCCACACCGACTGCTGCCAGAATAGTCAATAAGGCAGCTGCTCCCCGCGTCGCCCAGATTTCCTTTCCGAATAGCCACACCGGGACAACCTGATAATATACCGATGTGCTCAAATTATATTGGCCACCATTTTCAAAAAATGTAGGAAAAAATTCATGATAAGGACTATAAAAACCATCCCGGATCAAATCAGCTGCATGCACACTCTGGATGGCTTCATCACTGAAGAAATAAATCGGGAACTCCTGCAACCCAATCAAACGTACGAATAAATACACAACCAATGCAAGTAGAAAAGACCGCCTGGATACTAGCTTAACCCTGTAATCCAAAGACTTGATTATCTGCTTGGATCTCTTCGTGACATTTTGGTTTCCTGCTTGAGGATTCAAGATTTCAGTGAATCTAAAATTTCCCTCCCGATCGACATGATTGCAAACCACTTCCACTTCATAACCTGGTGGTACATTGACTTCAATAATCAATATTTTATCCGCTTGTTTTTGATCAGTTATTTCAGGTTTTGGAGAATTTTGGGTATTGTTTTGCATTCATTTTGATTATAGCATTTTGAATTTAAGCTGAATATCACTGACGATTGGCATCAATTTATTTGAAAATTGGGTTAATCATTAAAAATGCCGTAAAATTAGAGGCACATCAATAGCATAATGATTGATGGAATATGAAAAACAAAGCAGGTATTATGAGCGAAGAAATCACCCCCGAAATTTTCAATCATCTTGTCACACTGGCTGCCCTGGAATTGGACGAAAAACAGGCAGCCTATTTACGTCATGAGTTGAACCAACAGTTGAAAGCCATTCACGAATTGGAAGCCATTCCCCTGGACGACGATTTAAAAATTACTACCCATGGCGTCTCCTACAATCTGGCAACCAGCCCGGCATTACGCGAAGACACCTGGCAGCCACATGCAAAACCAGATGAGATCCTGGCTCAAGCCCCTCAGGTGACTGATCAATACATCATTGTGCCCGATATCCCACACGAGAAACTGGATTAAGCCATGGAACTTTGCGATCGCTCAGCCCACGAATTATTGGATTTATTACGCGGTAAGCAGGTATCTGCTGAAGAAGTTGTGCAAAGCAGCCTGCAACGGATTGCTGCTGTAGATGGACGCCCCGGCAGTCTGGCATCAGGGGAAGAAACCGATCAGGACAGGGGCACAGTACACGCCTTCATCTCTGTTGCAGCCAAGCAAGCGCTTGCTCAGGCGAGAACCATTGATCAGAAGGTGGCAAAAGGCGAACAGGTCGGAGCCCTGGCCGGGATTCCCTTTTCCGCCAAAGATGTCTTCTGTGTAAAAGAGACCTATACCACCGCCGCCTCCAAAATCCTGGCGAATTTCAAAGCCCCTTATACCTCCACTGCCGTGGAACGCCTGCAGAAGCAGGGCGCTATCATGCTGGGTAAGGTCAATATGGACGAGTTTACCTATGGCTCATCCAATGAGTCAACCGCCTTCCAGCCCTGTCCGCGCAATCCCTGGGATACCAGCCGTGTACCCGGTGGTTCTTCTGGTGGCAGCACTTCTTCGGTAGCCGCCGGTGAGGTGCCTTTCTCGCTTGGCACGGATACCGCCGGTTCCATCCGCCAACCAGCGGCTTTCTGTGGTGTGGTAGGTGTCAAACCTACCTATGGCCGCGTCTCGCGTTATGGGATCATCGCCTTTGCCTCCTCACTCGACTGCCCGGGTCCGATCACCCGGGATGTCACCGATGCTGCTTTAATGCTGCAAGCCATCGCCGGAGCTGATCCGCGTGACAGTACCGCTGCCAACGTGCCAGTACCGGATTACCTCGCAACCCTCGAGCAGGGTGTTAAAGGTAAGCGCATCGGCTTATCGCCCGATTATTTCCAGATCAGCTACATGGATGCCGAAAGTGGCGAGATTCACCAGAAACCGGTGCAGGAGGATATCCGCGCTGCTGTCTATCATGCCGCTGAGGTTCTGAGAAGCATGGGAGCAGAGATCATCGAGGATGTTCCCATGCCCAACACGCGCTATGGTATTCCAGCATTCTTCGTCATCAGCCGGGTGGAGGCTGCATCCAACCTGCACCGTTATGATGGCGTCAAATATGGTTACCGTACCCCCAGCACCGAAGATGATTTACGCGTAATGTACCGCAAGACTCGTAACGAAGCCTTCGGTTTACAACCAAAATTACGCATCCTGATGGGTATGTACGTCAGTGCTGCCCAATACTCGGAACAATATTACAACCGTGCCCTCAAAGTTCGGGCTTTATTGCGACGTGATTTCGACCAGATCTTTGATCCACAGGGAAAATATCAATTGGATGCCCTCCTGACGCCTACCACCCCCACGACTGCCTTCCGCATTGGTGATGTGTATGGCGACTCAGTCCTGATGCAATACTCCGATCAGTTCACCGTCACAGCCAACCACGCTGGCATCCCTGGCATCTCCCTCCCTGGCGGTATCGCTGCTGACGGTTTACCCATTGGGGTCCAGTTGTTAGGTCCGGATTACTCTGAGCACACCCTATTGCAAATGGGGCGATCACTGGAAATCGGAACGCAGGATGAAGGATGGCGGAAACAAAAACCGGCTGTATTGCGTTGAGGTGGAAACATGAAAATCGATAAGCAACTGACTTTACAAATCACCTCCAGGAGGATTGGATGACAGATTACGAAGTTGTAATAGGCCTGGAAACACATATCCAGTTGAATACCAAAACCAAAATCTTTTGCGCCTGTAAAGCGGACTCCTGGGACGATGAACCCAACACCAATATCTGCCCGGTCTGCACTGGTTTGCCTGGTGTATTACCCGTACTGAACAAGGCCGTGGTGGAGAAAGGCGCACTGCTGGCGAAAGCCATGCATTCCGATATCCGTATGCGCTCCTTCTTTGACCGCAAGAATTACTTTTACCCTGATCTGCCCAAAGGCTACCAGATCTCCCAATATGATCTCTCGCTGGCCAGTGGTGGTTACCTTGAAATCCCCATGCCGGAAGGCTACACCCGCTGGGTTTCCATCCACAAGTTACACATGGAAGAAGATGCTGGCAAGACCAAAAATGCCGGCAATCTACGCCTGATCGACTTCAACCGCTGTGGTGTCCCATTGGTCGAAATGGTCACAGGACCGGATTTGCGCTCCGCCAACGAAGCTGCCCAATACCTGATTCGCCTGCGCCAGTTACTGCGCTGGTTGGGTATCTCGGAAGCCGACATGGAAAAAGGTCACCTGCGTTGCGATGCCAACGTCTCTATTCGACCCAAAGGTTCGGATCAACTCTTCACCAAAACAGAGATCAAGAATGTCAACTCCATCGACAATGTGAAAAACGCCATCGAGCACGAAGTCGAACGCCAGATTCGCGAGGTAGAAGCCGGCAACCGTGTACATGCCTGGACCCTGGATTGGGATGAGGAAAAGAATGAGTTGCGCAAAATGCGCTCCAAGGAAACAGAAGCCGATTATCGCTACTTCCGCGAACCGGATCTGTTGCCTCTCGATCTCACTCAGGCATGGCTGGATGAGATTCTGGCAGACTTTCCCGAACTCCCCCTCGAACGCAAAGCCCGTTTCGTCATGGATTACAAATTGCCCGAATACGATGCTGACATCCTGACTGGCGAACGCAACCTATCCGATTATTTCGAAACCGCTGTGCAATACTATGCTGGCGATCCGAAAAAAGTCTCCAACTACCTGATGAATGACATTTTACGCATGCTCAACGAGAGCGGAAAAACCGCCAACCAACTGCAACTCACCCCTGCTTTCCTGGCAGAGATCCTCAAAATGGTCGATTCCGGACAGATCAACACCTCCACCGGCAAGAGCCTGTTGGAGAAAGTTGAAACCAGTGGTAAATCACCGAAGAGCATTGTTGAGGCTGAAGGATTGGGTCTGGTCAGCGATGACTCCGCGATACGGGCAGTGGCTGAGAAGATCGTGGCAGCCAACCCCAAAGAAGTCGAGACATTCCAGGCTGGCAAAGAGACCCTGATTGGCTGGTTCACCGGACAGGTCATGCGTGAAATGCGCGGTAAAGCTGATCCCAAGCTAGCCACACAGATTTTGCTGGAATTGCTGAAGGAATAAATTCAATTGGGATTTTATTCGCGGGTTTGTTCAAAAAAACATATAAAACTAAAATGGCGACAATTTATCTATCGCGCGGAAATGAAGTGTATTCATTAATTCCATAAACTGGTTTACTGTTGATTCACGATCCGATGAAGAAGAGATTATTTTGAAACCGGCTGTATCAAAGTAGACATTTCTGGTACTGGATAGAAACCTCAATTCATAGCCCAATTCATCATCCGTCTTAAGAAACAAGGAAACCGGATAATTATCCAGAATGGTAGTCTCGCTGATTAAAGTATAATCCCCGCCCGTTGTTAATAAATTGTATTTTTCATTGTATTTTGTTAAGGCTTCCGAAATTTCTGGATAATAAACAATACTGTACCGCAAAGAATCAATTTCATCTGCATTCATATCAGGATTAATCAAACGAACATAAAATATCCTGACTCCTTTATCAGTGGTTAAATCAGTTTTTTCCTGATCGAGTATTAACGCTTGCGCTTCAGGGAAATCAAAAATAAAATCAAAAAGGTCTTCCTGATAAATCTCTCCCTGAAATGGGTTTACTGTCGGAATCGGAATTGGCGTTTGTGTAGGAATGAGCGTAGGTAAAATTATTTGAGTTTTATGTATTGTAGGGGTTGGGGTAACCATACGATCAAATGGAACACTGGAAATTGCAAGTGTAAAACAAATCAGAGAATTTATTACTGCCCCAATAATGATTAGATTTTTATTCACTCATTTTTCCTGGGAAGAATTATATAATTCATTATAGGGATTTTTATTCGTTCAAAACTTATCAGTTTTGTAAACCAACTGAAAAGCACTAAACAAATCTTTTATTGAAGTTGACTGAATAACAATCTTTCACTCCACATGTTATTGTGGAAAGTCAGCCTGTAATAAATCAATTCATTGAAAACTCATTTATACTCAATAGATTGCTTCATGAAGTCCGAAAAGTAACTGGAAAAATCATAATTAATAGCCGCGCTAATCTCTGGAAGAAGCATGGATGGTTTTACTTCTGCCATGATAATGGTATAGAGATGTTCAAAAAAGTGAATAAATGGATCCTTTGTCAGAAATGTGGTTTTTCGGGTATACGGGTCATAAGGTGCATAGATTGCTGGGTCACCCCAAATAAAAATCCCATCCGGTACGACACCTAAAGTCCCCTTTTTTGCAATTTGATAGGATTTTTCAAAAGCATCTTGATTTCCCAAATTAAAAGGAGAGAAAATAAAAGTTTTAGGTATCGTCCTTAACTTCAGTTCCATATAATCCTGGGAGTTATTAGCAGAAATTTTGTGTTTTGATGGTTTCAGGCTTTTTACACTGGCACAATTAATAAAGCGCCGTCTTAATTGAAGCAGGTCACCATTCGGTAAAATTTCAATTGTCGCAATAACACCTTCGAGCAGGTAAGATTCGTGGTTATCTGAAGTTCTGAAGACAGGATAATTGGATCGATACAGAATGATGTCCTGGGTAGATGATTTTCGACCTGTAAAATCGATAATTTCCCCAGAACCAATATCGATGGTTGTGGGTACAAATTTTCGCAGAAAATTTATGATGAAAAATAATCTCAAAGCAATTTGATTTGTAGGATCATTTGGAAACTTTGAATAAGCCTTAAAGAATTCAGACAATGATTTTTCCGTATTCTTACAAAAATCTAAAAAAGGAAACATATCAACTCCTATAATTTTGTTATTGGGTCAAGTGATTTCATTGTACTATAAATAGAAAATATATTCTATTTAATTTAAGATAATAATAGAAATATTTAAGATTAAAGAAATCAATTGGATATTCATACCTTTCTCATTGTCGGTATATTACACGG
>JACZIY010000100.1 GCA_014860845.1 Anaerolineaceae bacterium | reverse complement strand
ATCCCAATGTCTCAACTGAACTATTGGTAATGATGGAAACAACCTGGGTTCCACCTGGTAATTCAAGTATTACTTCACTGTTAACTGCACCTTTAACTACTTTCACGACCTTACCTTTGATTACGTTTCTTGCACTAAGTTTCATAAAAACCTCCTGTTTTTAATTCTCATTTAAATCTAAGACAAAACAGAATAATATTCAACAATTATTACAACCTATAAATTACTTCTTTTTATCCTTGGAAATAAAAATAGACACACAAATGAAAATAATCAGACTGACAAGAATCAAAAACACGGTCACTGGCAAAGCAGCTGACAAACCGAAGCCCTGGAAAACGTTCAAAAACTAAAACCGGCATAATCTTGGGATGGTATGCCAGAATGACCACTGCACCGAACTCACTGACTCCCCTCGCCCACATCATCAAAGCCCCACTGGTGATCCCACGCCAGGACTGTGGTAAGGTTATGTATCGTAACATCTGCCAGTGATTTGCTCCATCTACCCAGGAAGCCTGTTCCATCTCGCGATCGACGCCAGTAAACGCCTCGCGACTGCCATTCACCAGAAATGGAACACTGACAAACAACATCCCCACCACAATACCAGCTGGACGATCTGTGAAAGTAATACCGATATTAGCAAACATTTGACCAAATATCCCATTGCGTCCAAATACAAGTAAAAGTGCCACGCCAGCTGCGGTATGTGGAATGATGACCGGTAAATTGATCAATGCTTGTAGAAGATTACGCCCTGGAAATTGATAGCGCGCCAACAAATACCCCATCGGAACCGCAGTGAAAAAACCAATCACAACGGCTGCCAGTGCGCAACCAAAAGTCAATCGCATGGAGTCCAACACCTGTTGATCCGTAAATAACTGGAAGAAAGCAATCGGCTCAACGCTGAAAAGGGTATTAATCAGGGGTACCAACAGGACCATCATTAAGATAATCCCGCCAAAAATGAATACTTTCGTCAATGTACTGTTATGAAGTTTTTTCATTCTTGCGGGTAACAAAGCTCCTGTAACATTACAGGCATATTCTTGTATCCGTCGGCAAAAATCTTTTCCAATAACGGATGATGATTTGCAGACATGATTGCTTTGCCTTCATCGCTTAATAAGAATTGAATGAAGAGCGATGCTGCTTCGGGTTGAGGTGAACTATCAGGAATCGTAATTGCATATTCAATGGGTTCGGCAATAAATCTAGGTTCGACGGTTGAGAAACGCTGAAAATCCAGTTTTACTTCTACATTTTTATAGAAATCAAGCAAATCTTCGGAACCTAAATTGACATCAGGTGGAAGTTGCAGCATCTCTAAACCATGTTGTTTGACTACCGATTCATATTCAAAAGCATAATCAAGATCACCACTTTCCATCAGAGCGATTAAAAACACACTGGCTCCGCGAATCAGGATGTGAGAATTACTTTTCGTTTCCAATATTTCAGGGATATGAATGGTGGTATAACCGTCCTCTCGAAAAATAGTCACCGGAAAGCTAAATTGATCTTTAAACATGGTTTTGAAGCGATCATATTCTTGGATCGAATTTTCGTACAGAGCAAATGCCATCATTGCACGATATCCCGCTGCATCAAAACGTGGATCAGGCAGACCATATCTGACATCAGGTCGGCTTAGAATTTCCGGCCAATTATCGCTTGTCAATTCCTGGGCATAGAGACTATCAGGTGTATAAGCTAAAGCAAGCTTATTACCTGCATATCGGATAAACCAATCGGCATAAGGTTGCCCGGTGTCCGGATTGTTGGTTGCATACATCAACATCGGCACCAAGGCTGCATCGGCTGTAGCGACAATATCAATGGGCTCATGCAATTCAGTTACATGACGCATGACCTGGATACTGCCATGGTATTCCGCCAGTACATCAATATCAGGATATTTAGCTTCAAAAGCGGTTTCAATTTCAGCAAATGGAATAATCAAACTCCCAGCAGCAAAAATAACCAGAGGGGTTTTTTCAACCCGCTCGGTGGCTGTTGGAATAGGTTCCATTGTTGGTGAAGCTGTTGTTCAGATAAAGAAATTTTTGGTTGGCATGCTGTTACCAACATGCCAACCATTACAAAAAGATAGAGGGGTAATAATCTATTTTTTGTTCGCATCAGGCTCGCTATCTTTGGTTACTTTACTTCGATACTGACAACACCTTTCACCCAGGAATTGCTGGGTAAACCTGGCATCACCATCTTAAATTTTCCAGGAGTTTCGGTGAATCCCAGCAGACAATCAGGAACAGCCAGTACGTCTGCCAGACTTACCTCCGCGCTGAAACCATCATCTGCTGTGATCAATAATGTAGTTGCGCCGTCCTTAACACCTGTCAATTCAAACAATTCCGAAAGGCGCACACCCTCATATTCCGCCGTGCCGCTCTTGGGATGATCTGCAGTGATGGTGACAACTTCCAATGCACGCAATGATTCCTCAGTAAACCCAGTTACTGTGTTCACCATCCCAATGATGGAGAATTGTGTTACGGAGGGGTCCAAAGGTGGTGGTGATGATTCCTCTACCAATTCTTCTGCAGCTGTTGTGTCTATCGCTGGAATTAGCAGTTTGACTTTGGCAATAGCACCTACCATTTGTTTCTTTTCCAGACCCGTTCCCACAAATTTCAGTGGGAAATTCTTTTCTTCCAATGGCTGATCATCCACCAGCATGGCAACAATCCACTCATGGTTGCGATCCGCATCGTCCGACCATACGGAGGTTTCGTATCCATCCATTGCCACAATATGAACATCATAGCCAGCTTTGGCTAATTTCACATCATATGACCAGCCTTCATGCTTGACAGCATCGTCAGCATACCCCATCAAACGCCATAACTCTATGCCCTTCCAGACCTGACCGACATCATCGGTCCAGGTGGCTTCATGGCAACTGACACAGGATTCAAAAGAAGCGCGATCAATCTCTGTTTCGATCGCTCCATCCACAGCCAATACCCAATCCGCAATCATGGGTCGCACTTCTACTTTATTGACCCATTTGATCGACCAATGGCCATCGGTTACCTGGTTATCTTCTTCACTGATGATGACCAGACGAAGGGTTCCGTCCATATCCAGATTTAAAGGTTGCCCATTCATCTCATACGCTACGATCGCTTTGAGAGGATCATGTTGCTTTAATTCATCACCACTGACCGGGTTGTAAGCAATGTATGTACCGTTCATAATTTGATCGTAGGAGTAAGATAGTGAATAACCATCTTCTGCGAC
>JACZIY010000767.1 GCA_014860845.1 Anaerolineaceae bacterium | reverse complement strand
GTATTGATTATCTGCATGCCGCTTTTGGTGGTTCCGGAGATCCGGCTGAATTTGCTGCAAATGACCCATCCGTGGTAGAACCAGGCACTTTCCCGACTGCAAAGGTAGTGGGTGGTTATGACTTTGTTGGAAGTATTTGGCCAAATGGACCAGAAATGCCCGATCCAGATCCATTGGATGATGGAGCCGGTGGCGGCCATGGTACCCATGTTGCGCATATTATTGGCGGAATGGGTGGCGTAGCCCCCGGGGTTGATCTATATGCGGTCAAGGTTTGTTCTTCCGTCTCCTCCTCATGTTCAGGAATTGCATTAATTCAGGGCATGGATTTTGCTGTTGATCCCAATGGTGATGGAAAATATAATGATCGTGTAGATATTATCAATATGTCTCTGGGTTCATCCTATGGTCAGCCTTTTGATGATGACCTCTCGTTAGCAGTTGAAAATGCTACTAAGGTGGGTATCCTGACAGTTGCATCAGCGGGTAATTCTGCGGATAAACCATATGCGAATGGCACACCTTCAGCTTCCCCATCAGCTCTTTCGGTTGCTCAAACCAGCGTTCCCAGCGGGTTTCTGCCTTTAATGCAGATTCTAGCCCCAGCCAGTATTGTTGGCAATTTCCCGGCAGTTTTCCAACCCTGGTCGGCACCTTTGTTATCGGTAATCGAAGCACCTGTTCAATTCGGAGATGGGGCTGGTGGTAATTTGCTTGGTTGTTCTCCGTTCGCTCCGGGCTCTTTAACGGGAAAAATTGTGCTTGTAAATCGTGGTTCCTGTTCATTCAGTATCAAAATTGAAAACATTGGTAATGGTGGAGGATTAATTGGGATCATTGGGTTGGTGGATGGCAGTGATCCATTTGAGGGTGGCTATGGTGGTGGAAATATAACCATTCCTGGATACATGGTCAGTCAAGCTGTTGCGAACCGATTAAGAAGTGGTTTGGCCAATACAGTTGTGCGTTTTGATCCGAATTTCGGTGTTCCGTTAGCTGGCACCATGGTAGGAAGTTCCTCGCGTGGTCCTCAACATGAAAACACTACCCTGATCAAGCCAGAAATTGGCGCACCTGGAGCATCGGTCTCTGCGCTCGCAGGCACGGGAACCGGTGAAGGTCCATTTGGTGGAACTTCTGGTGCTGCTCCGATGGTCTCTGGTTCTGCAGCATTGTTACTTCAGGGATTTGGAGGAACAAAAACAACAGCCAAAGGCTCAGCTTCAGGTAATGCTTTGGGACTTGGTTTATCGCCAGTAGAAGTGAAGGCTTTATTGATGAATAATGGCGAAACAGATGTCCTTAATAATGCCTTAACGGGTGAATTAGCACCTATTACCCGTATTGGTGGTGGCGAAGTGCGAGTTGATCGGGCTCTTGCTGCACCGGTGGTAGCTTACGATCGCGATGTACCATCAGGTGCATTAAGTTTTGGTTTTGTGGATGTTGCAGATGATGAAGTTACCATCACAAAAACAGTTAAAATTCGCAATCTAGACAATAAAAATCATACTTACACCATTACTCCAACGTTCAGATTCGATAATGACCTTGTTAACGGTGCAGTATCTGTATCTGCTCCTTCCATGGTTGAAGTAAAACCAGGTAAAGGTACATTTACTTACTTTGACGTGACATTAACCATCAATGGTGCTCTCTTGAGAGGGAATTTTATGAACTCTGGTAGTGCAGGAGCCGACCCAGCTACATTGACTACCAATGAATACGATGGCTATCTGGTTCTGGATGATGGTTCACATCCCATCCATCTTGCATGGCATGTTTTGCCACGTAAAGATGCACAGGTAGTTCCTGATACTACATCGCTTGAGCCTGGTGCATATCCACAAGTGATTGGTCTGGACAATACCGGTGTAGGAACTGCTCAGAATGATGCTTATGCTTTGGTGGCTCTCAGCGACTATCTGCCAGAAGGTGGCTTGGGACAGCAATCTCCAACACCTGATATTCGAGCCGTGGGTATCAACACCTTCCCGGTTCCAGCTGGTTACTGTTCAGTAAACCCTTCATTCCTCTGGGCATTTGCTATCAATACCTGGGAAACCCAACAACACCTTTTACCTGTGAGTCATCAAGTATATCTGGATATAAACCAGGATGGAATTGACGATTATGTTGTGCTCAATCGAGATGCATCCGGGTTGGGAACAATCACAGATGGTCGCCAATTGAGCTGGGTGGTGAATTTAGCAACAGGGTCTGCAAGTGCATTCTTCTATGCAGAACACTCCACCAATACAGGGAATACTGTTTTGTTGATTTGTGGAGAACAGGTTGGACTGACTGGAACCGATATGTTAGCTACAAATGTAGATATGGATGTTTATGCACAGGATTTCTACTTTGGTGGTCCTGGAGATCTGATCGAAGGACTGACAGTAACTCCATTAGGTGAGCAATTCTATGGCGTTCCATCAGATGTAGATGGAAAGACTTATGATCCTGCTGGTTTGTCTGTCTACGATTTTGGTCCATTCCCCGGTAATACATCGGAACTGGGTCTGATGCTGGTCACAAATGGTGATCGTGGTGCAGGAAATCGTGGTGGAGCAACTCAGGAAACAGAAGCTTTGTTATTCTTTGCTCCATAAAAAGTGAGTTGAAATTTGTTAACAAAAACGGAGTTCTACGCAGAACTCCGTTTTTTACTGATTTATTATCATTTATCAGACACCTTGTTTAATCGCTGAGCGTTTAAGTGCGGATTGAATCATCAGAAATTCCCCAATATTTTCCATGGTAACAAGACCGATCAGATGCTGATTTTCGAAGATTGGCACAGTATGGCAACCACAGGATTGCAATCGCTCAGATACTCGCTCTAACATCTCATTTGAGTCAGCTGTTATAAAAGATTGATCCATCACACTGGCAATGTTGGCTGTTGGACCATCTTTAGCCAGCCCCTGAACCAGGGCTGAACGGGTCAGGATGCCGACCATCTCATCTCCTTTCATCACAGGGAAGTCCTGCTGGTAACCGGTAAGGATGGCATCCACTGCATCTGACAATCGCTGGTTATAATCAAGCGTTTGAAAATGTGTCAGCATGGCACGTTTGATGGGGATACCTGAAATAGCTTCTTTTACCTGTACAGAACTGGATTCCTGACTGGCTCCAATCCAGACGAACAAAGCGATAAAGATCAAGAAAGGATTTGTCAGTAATCCAACCAAACCGAAGATGAGCGCAAACCCCTGTCCAACTGTTGCAGCAACCTGGGTGGCGTGGGTGTATTCCATCCTCATTGCGAGAAAGGCTCGTAATACCCGACCGCCATCCATGGGAAAGGCAGGGATCAGATTGAACAGCAAAAGAGTCAGGTTCACGATAGCCAAGCGTTGTAACAATGAACCTTCTGTCACAGTAGTATTGGTCAATCCACTCAGACCATTCGTGAGCAATAACCACCCGAATAGCAGAACTGCCAATACCAGATTCACCAAAGGACCTGCCAGTGCCACCCATAATTCTTGTTTTGGCTCTTTTGGCATTCTTTCTAAACGTGCCAGACCCCCAATGGGCAACAAGGTGATATCACGCGTAGCAATTCCAAATTTTCTGGCAGCCAATGCATGACCAAATTCATGCATGAGCACAAACAAGAACAACAACAGAATGAAGATTATCCCATTGGCTACTGCATTGATAGAACGCTGGGTGACCCAATAGGAAAAACCTATCCAGGCAATTAATATGAAAAATGTGCTGTGAATAAACACATCAATTCCTGCAAACCTGGCAACTTTCCAAGACCATTTCATTTTTATCTCCTTTAACTTTATTACCAATAATGTAAGTTCTAATTCTATTTTTTTGTTAATCATACAATTTTTGTATAGGAATCAGACTAAAACGCAGAATGTTTTATAGATTTCTTATAAAACGCTTATACAAAGTTGATTGACATTTCCTTATCAAGGATAATATAATAA
>JACZIY010000766.1 GCA_014860845.1 Anaerolineaceae bacterium | reverse complement strand
GTATATGGGGGGTTCAGGGGGGATGAGGTCTCTCGAACACAGCGCAATTGGGGTGAAAACCCCACTATTTTAAGCGGTGACATTGATAAAAATGGAAGCGCTGACGCAAACAATGCGCTCCGTGTGGTCAGCGCCATTGGGATCACCGAAAAGGCGACGCTGGATGGCTTGATCATCACCGGTAGTTTCAACGATGCTACCAGTGTCCCTGGACAATGGGGTGGCGGTCTATACACCGATAATAGCAACCTGGTGATTCGAAACGTACGCTTTGAGGAAAACCGGGCGGTTGCTGGCGGCGGGATGTTCAGTAGCGGCAGAGAGCAGCCTCTCGTCCTGGAAAATGTCGAGTTTCACCAAAACTCTGCCATAAATGGGGGTGGAATGTATACGTACGATAGCAACAGCCCAACCCTGAAGGAAGTGACCTTCTCCGGCAACACCGCAGGTGACTACGGTGGAGGAATGATGAACTACCTTGGCTGCAACCCCACTCTGATGGGAGTCTCGTTTACTGGCAACAGCGCAGATACCCAGGGCGGTGGAGGCATGGCCAATCTTTATTCCAGCCCCCCCAGGCTGTACAACGTCACCTTTTCTGATAACTCGGCGCCGGTCGGCGGCGGCATGTACAACAACACCAGCAGCCCCAAGCTGGTCAATGTTATCTTCCTTAATAATGTCGCCAATGGAGTTGGCGGGGGAATTTCCAATGTGGCTTCCAGCCCTACGCTGACCAACGTCACATTCTATGGCAACATTGCACTGGTCGGTGGCGGCATGCATAACAGTAAAGGCACCACAGCGGGAAGCTACCCTGTAATCACAAACGCGATCCTGTGGGGTAATACGGATGGCCAGATATTCAACGATCCGGATAGCACTGCACGGGTGACATACAGTGACATACAAGATGGCTTGGAGGGAACGGGCAACATCGAGGTTGATCCGCTATTTATCAACGCCCCTTCCAACTTGCGCTTGCAGACTGGATCTCCAGCCATCAATTCCGGCACCAATATCGCTGTCCCGTGGGATATCCATGACCTGGATGGCGATGGGATCACCACCACCGAGCGGCTGCCTTTTGATATACGCTGGTTGAATCGCATTGTGGATACCGTGGACATGGGTGCATATGAGTATGGTATTATCGAGCTTCCCAGCATAACCCCCATAGATGATTTGACCGTGCTTCTGGGTGATGGCGGCCCCTTCGATCTGGGATCCTTTAGCGACCCTGGTTCCTTTGCTGGCCCATGGACGGTGACGGTGGACTGGGGCGATTCTTCCACCAGCCAGTATACGCTAAATGAAACAGGTTCACTTGGTTCGCAACCCCATGTCTACGAGGCAGCCGGTTGGTATTCTGTGACGATAGCGGTGACCGGAGCAGGCACTGGCTCGGCCCAATTCCAGATCATCGTGGAAAATCCGCAGCCAGCGATCAGCTCGCTAACGCCCCTTGCAGTGCAAGCTGCTGGGAGCTCCGACCTCAGCCTCACCGTCTACGGCAGCAATTTTGTGAGCACCTCCCGGTTGCAATGGGATGGAGTCGCCCAGGAGACAACTTTTATCTCGGCGAATGAAATCCAGGCCGTTATTCCGGTTGGCTTGATCGAGACTGCCAGGACGGTTGAAATTACCGTCTTTAATCCGGAGCCTGGGGGTGGAATTTCAATCCCATGGGCATTTTTCGTCACCGAAACAGCCGTAACCGTGCAGGACTACAACATTGCCAACAGCACCTACCCGGAAGTCCCGGTCACCTTGGCGACGGAAAACATCAGCGTTGAAGCCATTGGTGGAACAGGAACAGCGGTTGTTGCTGAATTCAGCAACAACCCCTATGACGCGATGCTACTAAAATCCAGCGGCGATTTCTTTGGTGTTTACCTTTCCAGGGATAGCAGCTTCCAGCAGGTAACGATCACCATCAATAATGTTCACAATGGTTCAAACCTGGCATGGTGGGATGGCGAGAAGTGGGTGAAGGTTGACAGCGCTGGCTATGAACCGGGAACAAATTCCATCTCCCTTGAAGTAACAGCCGATACTGAACCGGGTATCCTTCAACTCAGCGGCACAGATTTTGGCCTGTTTGACGGGGCTCCTTATTCCGTCAGTGCCAATCCGGGCGATCAGATAGTCCAATATAGCGATGGCATTTCCCCTGTTACCGTGGAAGCCCGGGACGCCGGAGATGGGGTGATGATCGCCAATGTCGACCTGCCCTGGCTGGATATCTCTGAAGCAAATTGTGCTGTGGATGGCGGCAACACGACCTGCACCTGGACACTTTCCGGAACAACGAGCGTACCTGCAGGAAGTTACGTGGCAAACGTCAGCATAATCGACGCTGTTGAAAATCAGGTTTCAATCCCCGTATCGATCGAGGTCTTACCCGAGGATGCAGGGATAACCTTCCATGCCGGTAACCCGGTAGCGCTGAAAGTCCCTGATGGCAGCGATTTGAGCGGTTTCTTTGAAATGGAGCTGCGCCTGCGTGAAACCTATCCAGACAGTACGACGGATGGGTCCATCCCGTATCCCGGTGACATAAGCCTGGGGCAGGTCTCCTTGAAGCTGGTTCCGGTCGGTCCAGGTGGGGAAGTGGCAGGAGACTGTGCCTTGATCGGTGTGTTCGACGATGGCTATGATGCCTTCCAACGCGTGGTGTGCAGTTTTGATGCTGTGCCAGTCAACACGTATCTGGCGACGGCATCCGTACAGGGCGGCTATTACACGGGTCTCGCTGAGGATGTGCTGGTGGTCTATGATCCCAGCCTCGGGTACACGACAGGCGGCGGCTGGTTCTATTGGCCAGGCACCGAAGAGCGCACCAGCATCGGCTTCACAATGGAATACAACAAGAGCGGGTCCAATATCAAGGGGAATATGCTGCTGATCCGCCATCTTGCAGATGGTTCGATCTATCAGGTTAAGAGCAATGCGCTGGATGGGATTTCGCTGGGAGTCGGGGTAATTGACGGGGAAACATTCGGCTGGGCTTCCTTCAGCGGCAAAGCCACCTACCTGGAGGCCGGCCAGGAAGAGGCGATCGGCAATCATAAGTTCCTGATCTATGTCGAGGACCACAATGAGCCAGGAAGTGGTGTTGATCAAATCTGGGTCGAAATTTATGACAAGAATAACAATCTGATCGCAGCGATGTCGATGCCGCGCCCGGCGACTGAAAACACAGGTCCGCTGCAAGCTGGGAACATCTTTGTGCAGCATTAACCGGGACCTTTAAAACGTCAAGCTTCGCCGGGGCGGGTTGTGCCCGACCTGCCCCGGTCATCCTGTATGCATCCCTGCTGCTATATGCCAGCCTCGACGCTGATCTCCTCGGGAATCGCCGCCATTCGGGTATCTTTTAAGACCTGACCGGTTTTATCAAGTAAGACCTGACATGTTTCATCAGGCGCGTTATCACCCCACCTCCCCTTACTACATCGCAGCCCACATCCTCAAAGCCCGTGAAGATAAAATCGCAGTCCCTCTCCTGATCCACCGCATGAAAGAAAAAGATCCCGCCCCCGATCTAAATCAGAACTACCACCTCCTGGGTTGCGATTGCCTGGATTGCGATCACCTTCGCTTCTCACCAGACAAAGGTCTCCTCGATCCTTTAAAATTTTGATATCAGGTGTTTTTATTGAAAGGAAAAAAATTCTTCTATTTTTACTTGTGTTGTTCAATTTTCTTAATATTGTAGATTCAAGTATTAAGTGCAACAGATTGAATTTTATATATATATGGTTTATTGTTTCTATTTAAATAAGAAACATTTAAATTAGCATTGGATTATCAAACCAGCAAACATCGAATTTTTACATTCACCTAGACCATAATCTACTCGAACAAACTTTCAAAGACTATAACTTATTATTCAAAATTCTAATAAATCTTATTGAATGTTAGATTTATCCGTGCTAATATGGATAAGCTATTGTTTAGACAACAGATTCATCAGAGGTCGATATATATCCTCACAATAAAATTCCATCCCAATCGCAAAATCAGACCGTTCGGATAAGACCATAAAATATATTGACGTAATTCGGAGGGAATATGTATGAAATTAAGAAATCAATACTCATTGATGCACCTGTAAAAAAGGTATTCGAGTTCATGTCAGACCCCATCAACTTGCCAGAAATATGGCCAAGCATGGTTGAGGTGAAGAATGTTCGAAAGAACCAAAATGATTGGTGGACTTACGAATGGGTTTATAAGATGGCGGGTATGACATTCCAAGGTGAATCAGACACTATTAAATATATTGAAAATGCACATGTTACGACTGAAAGTACAAAAGGAATACAATCTCATTTTGAATTCGATTACAAAGATATAGAAGGTAAAACTGAAGTAACCATGCTAGCACAGTATACGATTCCGATTCCACTGATAAAAAAGATTACTGAGAAAATCATTGGAAAACTGAATGAACAAGAATCAGAAGTTTTGCTGGCAAACCTGAAAGCCAGGATGGAAGGTTAGAATTTTTTTCGTTCACAATTATTGGATGCCATGCTTTATGCAAACAAAGTCTGTGTAAGCATGGCATTCGTTTATTTTTTAATTCCGCCAAATTCTAGTTATTTCAGACATACCTTGGTAATGAATTGCACGGTTAGGGGTCAATGGTGGCACCAAACTGAAAATTGACTGGATAGGTGAATGAGCCATTTTCGAGGTTGATGGTATCTAACTTATCATCCAGGGGTAGGCACAGTATCTCGATTTATAATGAATCCCAAAAATGGATTTATTATGCCGATCTTCAGACATCGCAATTCACAGGAGAATCTCAATGACACTCATCAAAGTCAGCAGCCAATCAAGAACAGCATCCGTAGCTGGTGCCATCGCTCACACCATCAGGGAAAATGGCAGAGCCGAAATCCAAACCATCGGAGCAGGATCACTCAACCAGGCATTGAAAGCCTTGATCCTTGCCAGAGGATACCTCAAAGACGATGGATTTGATATTGTCTTTTACCCCGAATTTGTGGATCTCGATTTCGATGGTAGACCCGTCACAGCAATTAAAATCATCGTCGAATCACGATAATTTTTTCCTGTAAAATATTCCAAAACATCCCACCACAAATAAGCCTTCAATGAACGACAACGAACTCAATAACATGCTTTCAGATTTTTTCTCCAAAGCAAATCTCGACAACCCGAGAACAAAATCTCCGGTTTAAATCGTTTTTCGCTACTTCAGAACCATTGGCAGGTAAATAAACAAAGCATATTCATATGATCCGATATCACAACCAGCACCCACCGGACGAGTTACACCGCGCTGGTCCGTGGTTGGGCATGCAGCATTATCACCTTGGTCAATTGCTCCGGAGCCGCTCAGCAAGGCATGCGTTTGGGTCGGACCACCATTATCAGCCAGTGGACCAAGCAATGGATCACCGATAAATTCAGGAGAGCAACTGTCATCTTCGACCCAATTTTTTGAATTTATACCAATATCACCATCATTATAACAATCATAACCTGTCATAGAATTGGCAATGATCGTGTTGACATAATTTAATGTGCCATTTAGATTGTATATTCCACCTCCATAAACGGCAGAATTACCTGAAAAGGTGCTGTTTGTCACGGTTAGGGTTCCATAATTGTATATTCCACCTCCTCCTCCACCAGAATTACCTGAAAAGGTGCTGTTTGTCACGGTTAGGGTTCCATCTGCGTTAAATATTCCACCACCTCCAAAATCATCAGCAGAATTACCTGAAAAGGTGCTGTCTGTCACGGTCAGGGTTCCTCTAAAGTTCATTATTCCACCTCCCACACTGGCCGAATTACCTGAAAAGGTGCTGTTTGTCACGGTTAGGGTTCCTGAAGAGTTCCATATTCCACCTCCCCAATTTTCGGCAGAATTACCTGAAAAGTTGCTGTTTACCACGGTCAGGGTTCCTCCAGATTTCAGTATTCCACCTCCATCTGTAGAATGATTACCTGATAAGGTGCAATTTGCCACAGTCAGATTGCTGTTGGACTCAATGTAAATACCACCGCCACTAAGACTGTCCCCATTTTGAATAATTAAGCTATCGAGCGTGGCAACAACCCCAGATTCCGTATAGTCTACAGAAAAAACAATACCACTTCCTCCTCCATCAATGGTGATGGGAACAGCAAGTGAAGAACCATCAATGACCAGATTTTTGTTGATTTCTAGAGGGAGGCCGCTCAAGATCACCTCACCCGACAATCCGGAATCAAATATGATCGTGTCATCCGGATCTGCG
>JACZIY010000765.1 GCA_014860845.1 Anaerolineaceae bacterium | reverse complement strand
GATATGACCTCATTTCAAATCACACACATTGATGCAACCCAAGTTCTCCTGGCTCTTTTTTCGGGTACATGTTATTCATTCATGTTAATCAAAACCAAAAGTTTAGTTGGGCCAATTCTTTCACACAACTTTGCGAATGTTGCAGCTACAGTTATCGGTCTGTTTATCTCAAAAATGTAATTAGCATGCTATTCCAAGAAACTCTTAGAGATCAATTATTTCTTTATGGATTCGTTAAAATCATTTTATCAAAGTATAATCATCTGAAATCTTTTCTACCAATCATTTAACTTGATCTGCAAGAGTAAACCACCAATATTACAGAAGCGGTCGAACATATGAAGATCACAATTTTTGCAGCAGGATCACAAGGGGATATTCAACCTTGCGTCGCATTGGCCAAAGGTCTCCAACAAAACGGATTTCAGATCAACATTGCAGCTCCCTCTGATTTTGCGGAATTCATCTCGGAACATGGATTGGAATTTTCTCCGCTGCGGGGTGATGTTCGAAAAATCATGGCCAGTGAGACTGGGCGAAAATTTATGGAAAAGGGCGGTCGAAATCCTTTAAGATCCATTCAAACCATACGAACATTAATTGCACCGGTAATTCGCGAAATGACTGAAGATCTTTATTCAACCTGTCAGAAATCAGATGCATTGATTAGCCTCGGAGTTTTCAGCGCTTTTGCTGTTGCCATTTCCGACGCATTACAAATTCCGCTGATTCATGTAGAACCCACACCATTACTTCCAACAGGAAGTTTTCCTGCGCCATCATGGCCAATCCAAAAAAACCTGGGAAAAATCCATAATCATTTATCTGGCTTGCTGATGTTATACGTCGTTTGGTTATGGTATCGACCATTTGTGCGTGATATACGAAAAAAGCTGAACTTACCGGATTATCATGGATCTGATTTCATCAGAGGTTTAAAATCAAGACCAATGTTAAGTGCATACAGCAATTACATTATTCCTCATCCCGTGGATTGGCCTGAGAATATTAATATCACCGGTTATTTATTTCTTGACTCAGATGAAGATTGGCAACCACCTTCAGAATTGATTCAATTCCTGAACAATGGGAAGAAACCTATCTACATTGGGTTTGGGAGCATGGGAGGTCAGGAACCGGAAAAATTGGCGAACATCGTTTTTGGGGCACTAGAAAAAAGTAAACAAAGAGGGGTATTGCTTACAGGTTGGGGGGGGTTAAAAACAAATTTGACTTCAGAAAACGTTTTCGTTCTGGATAAAGCCCCCCACCATTGGTTATTTCCACAGATGGCAGCTGTTGTTCATCATGGTGGAGCAGGAACCACAGCGGAGGTTTTGAGAGCCGGTGTTCCTTCGGTAATAGTTCCATTTATTTTAGATCAGCCATTTTGGGGTGCACGGAGTAAAACGTTGGGAGTTGGCTCAAGTCCCATTCCGCATAAGAAATTAACGGTGAATAATTTATCCGAAGCAATTACGAGTGTTACAACCAATTCCGAGATCATAAAACGTTCTAGGATGATAGGTGAGTTAATACGCGCTGAAAATGGCGTTCAAAATGCAGTAAACGTTGTTCAAAAGTTAATAAAATAAGTCAGGGTACAACATGAAAGATCAATCTCAGGATATAAAAACCCATGGATATACCAGAATTCCCTATCCCAGATCAAGATTATTGATGGTGGATGGCGGTCGTATGGCTCGCAATAAACACACCATTCACGGATTGGTTGAATTTGATATTACCCATGCACGTGATCTCATCCGACAACTCAGAAAACAAACGGGAAAAGCAATATTTTTCAATGAGTACTTCTTAGCTTGCCTTGGTCAGGCTATGGAATTGGATAAAAACATTCAAGCGTATCGAAACTGGAAAAACGAGCTCATTATTTTTAATGATGTGGACGTCAACATGTTATTTGAGGTTGAAGTAGATGGACAAAAAATGATCCGCCCACATATTATCAGGGGTGTAAATCATATGACCATTGATGAGATTCATGAAGAAGTGAAAATTTTTCAAACCCACCATCAGGAAAGTCGGGAATCAAAAGCGATAGACCTGTTTGTTCGTTTACCAGGGTTTCTCCGACGTTTATTTTTATCAATACTGATGAAAAATCCAAAATTGGTTAAGAATTTATATGGGACTGTACTGGTTTCCTCCATCGGGATGTTTGGAACTGGTAGCGGGTGGGGTATTCCTCAACCCAATCATACTTTGCAGATAACCCTTGGTGGATTAGGAAGAAAACCCTGTGTGGTGAAAAATGAAATCGAGGTTCATGAATTTATCAGCGTTACCGTGAGTTTTGATCATGATGTTGTGGACGGTGCTCCCGCAGCAAGGTTTATGCAACGTTTGAAGAAATTGGTGGAAAATGGTTCATTGTTGAATCAAATTCCAATGTAAATCTCATCGGAACGTCACCACCACCGGGTCATGATCTGATTTGTGTAAAACAGATGTATCACCAGGCAACTGCAACGGATAATCTGCATTCACATGCAGAATGTCTACGCTTGATATTGAGTCCTCGAACAACGCATTTACAAGAATATGATCGAGTACCTGAGCGATTCCTTGATAAATGTAAGTGTAGCGTTCCTCTGGTAGTAGTCGATCAAAAGCATGAATCATTCCGAAGGATAGTAGTGTGTTTATGGGTGGTGAGTCATAATAAGAGTTCAAATCACCCATTACAATCACCAAGGCATCCGGATTTTCCTGCAATATTTGGTTTACAAGCTCCCCATTCCAGGCTGCCTGGGCAACGCGGCGTGGTTCAGTGGCTTGTTCACCCCCGCTCATGGAGAGAAAATGATTGTTGAGCAGGTAAATAGTTCTGTTATCTGTTCCCAGTTCGATTTGCACCTCCAGCATTAAGGGTCGGCGTGGTGTTAATTCGTTCGGGGCCGGGAATTGCTGCACATTATTGATCAAAACATCCCCACGCACAAGGTAACCAACATCGATCCCACGGCTATCTGAACCTTCTATCAATACAGCCTGGTAATCCAATGCCTGCAAAATTGAATGTTCAGCAATATCTTCCAATACGCCTATATGTTCAACTTCCTGAAATCCAATAACTGCAGGATAATCAGCCAGGAGAATCGTATTGGCAATTTTCTCCAGCCAGACCCGATACTCCGCGACGGTAGGTAAGGAAGGATCACTGGGATGAGGTTCCAGAAAATCAAAGAGATTTTCAACGTTCCAGGTCATGATCCGAAATTCATTGTTTGCTGTTTGTGGTAGTGCATCAATTATGATTGGATTCTTATCAACGAGAGGGGGGGAGACGGATTCAATCTTGAAATACCCATAATTGAAAGCCAAAGGTCCATAAATATCCGTGAGGGTATCACCTGTTGCAGCTGCATAGGACATCGTTGATTGATCGGCATGTGTAACGAACGACCCATCATCCACACGGATCGCCATTCCATTCGATTTTCCCTGAAATAAATGTGACTCGTCGTAGCCTGGGAATACCAACGCTGTTTCCCCATATTTATTGGTGGGAGAGACTGCTTTAGCCGGGCCACTAACCTGAACCAACATTCCTTCCAAAGTTTCATAATATTTTGCACTTTCTATATCATCGATTGGTGGATCTAATGCGATAGCTGCCGGCATTACCTGGTTGGTCGCGATGGTTTGCCAATCTTCCAGGAATAGTTGGGTTTCAGTATGTGGTTCGTGAATTGTTCCCTGAACGGTTATAAGATCACCGGGCTTGATGTTGGGATCAACAACCTGGGTATAGACAAATAGACCATGTGAGGTGAGTGGATCCTGATCTTCTTCTCCCTGCAACCAGAATCCCTCTATTTCTGGAAAGACAGCTGTCACCACGCCACTCGTTTTGACTTTTTGCAGCAGGTATGGAGACCGGAATGTTCTGCCTTGTATCGCCCAAACTGGAACAGAATCACCTGGAAAACTATAGATTGGATTCCCGATTATCGATGTGTTCTGATCATTATAGGTTAAGGTGTAGTTCTCCAGGAAAAGATAATCAATCGCCCTGGATATTGTTCCTGAGATGCTGAAGATCCTCTCTGTGCCACCACCGGGAAGGGAGTCATACTCCCAATTTATCTGACCATTCATGAGAATGCCATTATCGGATACTTTATCCACAATAAAGCCATCTGGGATTGCCAGGGACACATTCAGGTTTTCAATATTTTCAGGCAGGTGGTTGTTAACGATGAGGTCAATGGTGAAAATTTGATTGGGATCGTAATTGACTGGCATTTGGGCAATCATTGTAACTGTTGGTGCCTGAATTTCTAGCAGGTCAGACTGGACACGAGGATAAATCTGAATTTCATCATCCACCATCTCAACGATACCAGTGACCTGGTAATACTGACCCGGTTCAATGATTTCAACATTTATTTCGGTCAATTTATCAATATACACGCTGATCAATTTCTCATCTTCAACCAGATCCATCTCGTAGCTATAGGAGAATTCTTCCACACGTGATACCTCGCCACTCAAAGTGACGAGCTTTCCAGGAAAATTCGAAGTTTGAGCCAGTAATTCATCGATAGAAACTTCGCGCGAATCCCATGCGAATGGATCCACTGGTTGACGGTTAACACTGACGTCTTCTGGTGAAGGGATGATCTCGATCGCTCCACGATAAGGCTGTGGAATGCCCTTTACCTGCACATAAGCTCCTAAAGGCACGTCCACTTTTCCTGCACCACCTGGCACATATACCTGCACACCGCCAGTGGTATCTTCGATATAAAATTTTGTTCCTGATGACCCAGCATAGAATCCTCCAGTATACATGGTTGCGGTGCCTTCAACAATTACAGCTTCACCATCAAGTAAATTTCGGGCAATGCCAATCGGTACTGCTCCACCTTGCACGCGCGTTCGAATAGGTCCACTGAAGATGGGTGCGTTGATGCCTGGAGCATCAACAAAAATACCTGGAACTGTGATGGTGGTATATTTCCAGGGAGTTTCAAAGGTTACAAGTATATTCACAGTGGTGTTCGGGGATAAGTCTCCGAGCTCGAATTGAAGCAGATTGGTGTCCAAAACGGGATCAATTGACCCACTCTTATAAATCAGGTCTTTCGGAAATGGAAAAAGTAAGAAAGCGGAATCAATGGTTTTCTGGGATGTGTTAGTAATGGCAAGATCATAAACGAGCGTACTGCCAGGTTTCGCATCCGCAGATACTTCTACTTTCAGCTCAAGTTCTTTTTCTGTTTCAGGCGTAGAGAGACTGGCGGAGGTCTGTGGTTTGGGAGATTTCGATGTGATGAAATCTTCGGCATTATTATTGAGATCCTGTCCATTTCCTGCCTGTCCTCCGGGTAAACGTTCCAGGGAAGATCCATTTGGAAAAGATGGAGCACTCGTTGTTTCAACAAAGTCAGCGTCTGTATCTCCCCAGGCTATCTGATCTACAATTCCCTCACTTCTTGAGCGTAATGCCAGACTTCCCCGTTGAGGAACAAGAGAATAATCAAAATAAGTATCTACCTCGAATCCTAGGGATTGATTTTCTCTCAGAAGAAGATAGTGACCGTTCGGAGGGATGAAAGCAGATGTCTCCCATGAGTAGATCAATATATCCTCTTGATCTTTCTTTTATTGATACCATAAGGAATAACCCTGTAAATTTTCCATTTCCTGTGTGGGATTATAGAGTTCAATAAAATCCAGATTATTATTTCCTTCCACTCCAGCCAAAATTTCACTGATGACAAGGTGATCCGTTAAAGTATTTTGCTCTTGAGTAATATCAGGAAATTGGGTTGGAATAGGGGTCATTTCCTGGGTACAGCTCACCAGTAAAATGATAACCATGAAACCTATAGCGACTCTATGAATTTTGTGCATGACTTATCCTTTTTAATGAAATTCTATAATGGGATGGCCACAAACGGCACGATCATATCCAGAGCTGATAAACCACCGTGCCGTCCGGTTAGTGGGTTTTCTTCATCGGACCACCATAAATAATTATTATCCCTGGCAAGTAAAATAATATCACCAATGCGATTGCCAATATCCGGCATTGGGTTCCCAGGTCCAAATAAACCTGCATCGAGTAATTTTTGTGATTCCATCACC
>JACZIY010000764.1 GCA_014860845.1 Anaerolineaceae bacterium | reverse complement strand
TGTCTGGCACCTGTAGAAGTGATTGCCCCGGAAGGAACAGTGGTCAACGCCCTGCCGCCTGCCGCTGTGGCTGGTGGAAACGTGGAAACTTCCCAGCGCATCGTGGATGTGCTCCTGGGTGCTTTAGCCCTGGCCTGCCCGGATAGGATCCCGGCTGCCAGCCAGGGCACCATGAACAATATTACCATCGGCGGTCCACTGCTTTCCGGTAGAGGTACGTTCACTTATTACGAGACGTTGGCAGGAGGAACCGGTGCAACCTTCGGACAAGATGGCGCTTCAGCGGTGCATTCGCACATGACCAACACCCTCAACACCCCGGTGGAAGCGCTGGAATATGCCTACCCTTTACGGGTCATGCGCTATGAAATCCGGTGTGGATCCGGTGGATTGGGTCATAAGCACGGTGGTGATGGTCTGCGCCGGGATATACAGGTTCTGGTCAACTGTCAGGCCACCTTGCTAACCGAAAGGCGTACACACCGACCCTACGGGTTGAACGGCGGGGAACCCGGACAAAGCGGTGTTAATAGCCTGGTGCGGGGGCAAGACCAAATCTCATTGGCGGGAAAAGGAACTGTCGAACTCCATCAGGGGGACATCATCAGCATTCAGACACCCGGCGGTGGGGGATACGGATCTATCAAAAGCTAAAACCCAGTTTAATTTAGATATGAAACGAAAAAAGGTGCTTGAGATTTTAAATCAATATCAAACAGTTTTTTCTGATTGCGGCTAATTTTCCCCAAACTTTTTTCGTTTACGCCTTTTCCACCAGATCATACCTGATATGACGACGAAAGCTGTGATCGTCAGAAGAATCGACTGCATTTCACTGGATGCTTTTCCAATGGCGGATGCATAGAGAAATAATAGCGTAACAAATATACTGGACCGTATCAACTCAGCCAGCAGCAACATGCCAAACCAACGCTTGATCGGCACCTTGCTCAACCCAGTGGCAATCAAAGACGGGACCGGTAATCCAATTGTGAGTTTTGCCATAAACAGAAAGCGCGGAGCGTGTTGCCGAATTTCAAGTGCGATGTCATCAATTAATTGTAAGTCCAGCTTCAATTGCAGCGCCAGTCGTTTGATTCTTTCCAATTGGAAATAACGCCCCAGGTTATACCAGACCATATCAGCCAGTAAATTGCCAATGACAATGACAACATAGATCGGTATCGGACGTAAATATACCCCAGAAATGGTAATGCCGGCTGCCAGGTTGCTTAAGAGACTTTCCAGCAGGGTTGTTAATCCCATGGCAAGATACGGCAAAAAGGATTCGGTTATTGGGGTCAAAATAAAATACATGTGGTCACATCAATTTTTCTGGTTTGTTTGTACATCGACATCATTCATTGTCTCAGAACGCAACAAGACCATAAGCTTCGATTGTACCCTTTATTCTGCTTTCCTACCAATTAACCAAAATCAGCCCACATCAACGGGTCTGATCACCTGATTGGGATAGACACACCGGTCTGGGGTAAATACACTGACTTTTTTGTTCAAGACCTGAAGGAATATAACCCAAAAGATAATGAGCCTAAAAAACTCTTTTCCCTTTAGCCTTTATTCTTTAGGCTTTCTTTTTTCCTTTGAACTTGGGACTTTCACCTTTTACCTATTATACTTAACCCATGAACACCTACATCACCCTCATTCGCGGAATCAACGTCGGTGGAAAGCATTCCATCCGGATGAAGGACCTGGTCATTCTGCTGGAAGGGTTGGGGGCAAAGCAGATAAAGACCTACATCCAGAGTGGGAATGTCATCCTGCAATCAACGGAAGATCCCTCCTGGCTCTCGGAACAGATCAGCCTGGCAATCCAACAACGCTTAGGGTTTGCCCCCCATGTGTTGGTGCTTACACTGTTTGAATTCGAAAATGCAATCCAAAACAATCCATTTCCCGAAGCGGAAACTAACCCGAATTCCCTGCACCTGGGATTCCTTGCTCGCACACCTGAGCATCCCAACCTGGAAGAATTGGATCGCCTTAAATGTGAGAGCGAGCAATATCAACTGACCGACAAAGTCTTTTACCTGTATGCTCCGGAAGGCGTTGGCAGGTCAAAACTGGCGGCCAGCAGCGAAAAACTGCTGGGAGTCCCCATGACCGATCGCAATTGGAAAACAGTCCGCAAAATCAAAGAGCTGACTGAGGAGAGTTGATCAGCTATCCAGAATTATATCCATCGCCGCACGCTTGATTTGTATGCTGTGTATTCCATACCAAACTTTTCCTCCAAATAGGTTTCTTCTGGCATAATCACCCAGATGGTAATCAGCCATACCAGTAATGGAACAAACAGCAGTCCCCAAACATTCTGATAAAAGATAAGTAACCCGGCGAAAACCATTGTTAGTCCAACATACATCGGGTTTCTTGTACGCTGATAAACCCCGGAAAGAATCAAAGTAGTTGAAGGACGCTGCGGATTTGGAGAAGTCTTCGCCCGAATCATACCGCGGAGAGCGGGTATTCCAAATACAAAATTCAGGGCAATCAGAATCACACCTAAAATCCTGGCGGGTACTGCTGGTATGAAAGAAAGTGGTAAAACAATTTGAAGCAAGATGGCAACAACAGCCAGCCCTATATAAACCACAAATGGGTTAATCACAATTGATGCATGATCATTTTTTGGTTCCATAATCCAGGTCTCCTTTATGATTGGTGATTAATCCCAATTGACAATCACCAACATTGAATATAAACTTATTAATAACAGTAACACTATATTGGTTATAGTATTACTATATTGAATATAACAAATTGGACAGGAATTGTCAAGTTAATTGAAAAAAGAAATGCCTACCAAACGCACTTATAATTCAAGCCGGCGTAAAGCACAGGCAAACCAGACTCGCATGCTCATCGTGGAAGCGGCTCGCAGATTGTTTTCAGAGAGAGGTTATTCCGGTGCAACCATAGAGGCAATTGCTAACGAAGCAGGTGTAGCAGTCGAGACAGTATATGCTGCCTTTGGCAATAAAAGAGAGATCCTCTCAATGTTGATTGATATATCCATCGTTGGTGATGATAAACCGATTCCCCTCATGGATCGTTCAGGTCCACAATCGGTAAAAATTGAGAAAGATCAACAGCGCCAGATCGCTTTATTCGCCCACGATATCCGTGAAATTATGGAACGAGTTGCGCCAATCTTTGAAGTGATGCGTATTGCTTCCAAAACAGAACCTGACATTGCAGATCTCCTACAGAATATCCTTCAGAGCCGTCTCCATGGAATGTCCGGATTTATCACCTTTTTAAATGCGACAGCTCCGTTACAGAAAGGTCTTTCACCCTCCGAAGCAGCAGAAACCACCTGGGCCATTACCAGCGCAGAATTATTCAATTTATGGACAAAGGATCACCATTGGTCGGCTGACCAATATGAACAATGGTTATCAAAAACATTGACCCGTTTATTGTTGTAATGTCTCAATGCTTGTCTTTCCTGTATTCCCCCAATCACCAGCTTTTTTTGATCTGAAAAATATTGTAATATAGTAAAGCCTGATCAAAACCGCAAAGGAAAAGTCGTGGAAGACACTCTTTTACCAACCAAACTTCTTATTCCCCAATCCAGACCTGAACTCGTCACCCGATCCCGCTTAGTTCGTCAGTTAAACAATGGGTTGCACCACACCCTGACGCTGATCTCTGCTCCAGCCGGCTTCGGAAAAACAACACTGGCTGCCAATTGGGTCGCAGAGCTTCAAAGAATCCTTCCCAACATGCCAGCAACAAAAGTCGCCTGGCTCTCCCTGTCAGAAATTGACAATGATTTCAGCCGTTTTACAACCTATTTCTTCAAAGCCTTCTCCGGTTTGGGAAAGTTAGATATGCATTGGGAGTCAGCAACCCAGGAATTGCTACAGAACACGAACTTACCACCCATCGAGACCCTCTTTTCACCCCTCTTATCAGACTTATCCAACAGCGCCGTAAAGATCGTCTTTTTCCTGGACGATTACCATCTGATTGATAACTCAACCATTCACAAAGCGATCAATTTTTGGCTTGAAAATACACCTCCTCAAGTCCATACGGTCGTCATCACCCGCGAGGATCCTCCCTTCCCACTGGCAAGGTTACGAGCCCGCGGCCAACTTACCGAAATCCGGGAGAAATCTCTGCGTTTCACCACTACGGAAGCAGCCCAATTTCTCAACGATATGATGGGGCTGAATCTGGACACAAAATCAATCTCGGTGTTGGAAGAACGGACCGAAGGCTGGATCGCCGGGTTGCAGATGGCGGCTCTCTCCATGCGGGACCGGAAGGATATTGACACCTTCATTCAAAATTTCTCCGGCACCCACCGCTTTATCCTGGATTATTTACTGGAAGAAGTGCTCGCCAACCAATCTCCGGAGATTGAACAATTCTTACTAAAAACCTCCCTTTTGAGACGTATTTCCAGTTCCCTTGCTGATGCGTTACTGGGTTCAGATAACCAATCCTCTACCATCCTCGCTCATCTCGAACAGGCAAACCTCTTCCTGATTCCACTGGATGATGAACGGAAGTGGTACCGCTACCACCATCTCTTTTCAGATCTATTAAATGCACGTGGGCAACAAATCTTCACCCGTGATGAACTTTCAAACCTGCATGCTCGTGCAGCCCTGTGGTTTGAACAGAATGGCATGGCGTATGGCGCTATCTATCATGCATCACTGATCCCGGATGATGAATGGGTTGAACGCATCATCGACAACAATTACATGGAAATCTTCCAACGTAGAGATTCGGTATCCATCCGTAATTGGACCGGAGAATTAGGTAAAGATTTGATTTTTAGACGCCCTCAGCTAGCCATTCACGAAGCCAATAGCCGTGCCTGGTTTGGTCAATTGGAAGATGCGGATCTATTATTGGAAGAAGCCGAAAAGCGCTTGAAATTATGTCCCCCCTCCCCAGAAATTCAGGCAATGTTTGGGTATATTGACTATGTAAAAAGCCGGGTGACCGGTATGCGTGGCAATTTTGAGCAAGCCATTCAACTTGGACAGCGTGCGCAAGCAAATACGCCGCCGGATAATCAAGG
>JACZIY010000763.1 GCA_014860845.1 Anaerolineaceae bacterium | reverse complement strand
ATCGAATTCTTTCGTGAAGCTGCAGCCTATGGTGATTTATATGTTGCCCTGGGTTCGGATAAAACGATTTATGATCTTAAAGGCAAGCTAACCATTAATAATGAAGTGGAACGTCAGTTTATGGTTAAGTCAATATCCTATGTAAAAGAAGCCTTCATTTCAAAGGGTTCTGGGCTTTTGGATTTTGAAACTGAATTCCGATCGATCGAGCCGGATTATTTGATTGTTAATGAAGATGGAGATTTGCTGGAAAAACGAGAGTTTTGTCATGAACTCGGAGTAGAGTATGTGATTCTGAAACGTTTACCCTATGAAAATCTCCCTGCTCGCTCGACTACTGCTCTTCGCCAGCAAAACCAGATCCCCTTTCGCATTGATCTTGCCGGAGGGTGGCTTGATCAACCCTGGGTCTCGAAGTATTGTCCAGGTTCCGTTCTTACCATCTCACTGGAACCATTTCTTGATTTCAATGAGCGCAGCGGGATGGCGTCCAGTACTCGTCGGGCAGCCATCGATTTATGGGGTACCAAAATTCCTGCTGGAGATTATGAAAAACTGTCAAAAATCTTGTTCTGCTATGACAACCCCCCAGGTAAAAAGATAATCTCTGGGTCTCAGGACTCCTTCGGTATCGTTTTTCCTGGTCTGGCAAATGCTTTTTATGATGGAGAGTATTGGCCAAAACGAATTGAACACAATAAAGACGCAAATACATTGCGATTCATTGAAGAATCCTTGTACCTGGTAACGCTCGGACCCCGTCACACTGAATATGATGTCCTTGATAATACCAAAATCACAAAAAAAAATGCCTGTGCACTCTCACAAGCTGCAGAAAATTGCTGGAATGCGATCCTCAACCACGATATCCATTCTTTTGGTCAATCCTTCAAAGCCTCGTTTGAAGCCCAAATCGCCATGTTTCCGAATATGATGAACAATAATATTTCCCAATTAATCGATCAATACAAGGATATGGCTTTAGGCTGGAAATTATCCGGTGCTGGTGGGGGTGGATATTTAATCCTGATATCAGATAAACCAATAAAAAATGCGATCCGGATATTTATCCGGCGTGAAATTGAGTAGAAAAGATAGCGGAATTTTCGTCAGCATCCTATATCGTTAATGATGATAACTCGTTTTCGAGATCATAAAATGGGAGAGCATATTTTGACCCATTGAATTTTGAATCTATGATTCTTTTTTTCTTTATTGCTACTTTAATGGAATATCATTCCAGGAATTTAAATCACATCGTCTCCAGGGATTTACGCAGAAACCTCAAATTGTTCAATTAATGGTTCCTCATTCCGTAAAATTGAATTTTTTTGAAAATTGATTCAAATAACCGCTTGTAGAATTTGTCCAGACGAGTATAATTTAACTGAAGAATATTGAGAATAATGTTCAATATATGAACATTCCGGGTTAATTTCACAAAGAAAGTATCTCATGATAAAACCTAAAAGACTAGAAAAAGGGGACACAGTTGGGGTTATTTCACCTGCAAGTCCTTCGGAAAAAAATAGTGATGTAGTTCGTGCTGGTGAATTCTTGGAGGAATTAGGCTATAAAGTCGTCATTGGCAAAAATGTGAATAAATTGAAGGGCTTTGTCGCTGCATCTGAAAAACAACGCGCTAATGACTTTAATGAAATGTTTTGTAGAGATGATATCGATGCTGTTTTTGTTACCCAAGGGGGTTATGGCTCTGCCCAAATTATTCACCTGATTGATTTTGACGCAATTGCAAAACATCCCAAAATCCTGACCGGTTTTAGTGATATCACTTCACTTCATCTGGCAATCCATAAATTTTCGGATATGGTTACCTTTCATGGGCCTGGGATGGCTCGTTTCAATTCTTCAGACCTGACCGATTATACAAAAAAACAATTTTTCAAGGCAGTTTCATCTGTTGAACCCATTGGGGAAATTCCTCTCCAGGACGAAAAGACCTGGCTACACACGATTGTGCCGGGGGTTGCCGAAGGTGAGCTGATTGGTGGTAACCTGACCTTGATCTGCGCCACCTTGGGAACACCTTACCAAATCGATACGAAGGATAAAATTCTGATGATTGAGGAGGCGTATACAGAACCCTGGATCTTCGACCATATGATTTCTCACCTGCGCAATGCTGGTCTACTAAAAGTAGCCAAAGGGGTGATGGTCAGTGAATGTCATGAATGCGTTCCAGCTAAGCATAATCCAGGCTACTATAGTGATAGAAACCTTGAAGAAATATTGGCATACTACTTGAAACCCCTGAAAATCCCGGTATTATACGGACTCCCCCTCGGCCATACCAAAGATATGGCTACCCTGCCTTTAGGTGTGAAGGCTCGTCTGGATGCTAATAAAAAACGATTTACGATCCTCGAAAGCGGTGTCGTTTAAGTTAATCCAATTTTCCATAAGGAGGAAAAAATGAAAAAGTCGAGTAAGAAATTTATTATGTTCGTTGTAATCATAATGCTCACTGTAGCATTGGTTGGCTGTGGAGGTGGAGAACAAGCTCCTGCAGAAGTTCCAAAAGAACAAACCGCAGCAGAAACCAGTGAAGAGCAAACCTCAGAAGAACCGGCGGAAGAGCAAAGCCCTGCTGAACTCGTATCATTTACCGTGGGTTCCAGCACCGCCTTCGACACTTTGAACCCATTAACATCCTACATGCAGGTTACATATGAGTTTTTCATGCTCATCTATGATTCCTTAGTTGTTTACAATGAAAACTATGAAGCTGTTCCTAACCTGGCAACCGAATGGTCTCACAGTGATGACAATCTGACCTGGACGTTCAAACTGCGGGAAGGCGTCAAATGGCACGACGGCGAACCTTTTACCTCTGAAGATGTAAAATTCACCTATGATCTGATGATGGAAACTGGGCTTGGCTATATGTATAGCTCCTATCTGACCGGAATCACAGAAGTTCAAACTCCGGATGACCTCACCGTTGTCCTCATCACTGAGGAACCCAAAGCAAATGTTCTGATGAACACTACACCTATCCTTCCCCAACACATTTGGGCGGAAATTGCTGCGGATGAGCTCGAAATCTTTCCAAATGAAATGCCGATCGGCACAGGCCCCTACAAATTTGATTCTCAAGGCCCAAATTTCGTGAAAGTTGTCAAAAACCAGGACTATTTTGGGTCCAAACCTGCCGTTGATGAATACATCTTTGTTGATTATGAAAATGTGGATTCGATGGCTCAATCACTCATGCTGGGTGAAATCGACGGTGCCAACAATCTTAACACTGCACAGATGAAGCAATTAGAGGCAGACCCCAATGTGGACGTGATTTCTGGTGAGGAACTTGGTTTTATGCAGGTTGGTGTAAACTGCTGGACTGATGAAGCCAGTGGTGGAAATCCTCTCCTGCTGGATAAGAACATTCGCCAGGCAATTGAACTGGGCATCAACAAACAGAGAATTGTCGACATTGCCTACACCGGTCAAGGAACCGTCGGAACAACCATGATAAACCCTGGTAACTTCTATCATTATGAACCAACCGCTGCGGAATTACGGGATTATGACGTAGAAGCTGCCAAAGCCTTATTAGAAGCCTCTGGTTATAAGGATTCAGACGGGGACGGCGTGCGTGAAAGCGCTGATGGAGCACCTCTGGAGTTTGAACTAATTACCATCGCAGATAACCTCGAAGAGGTTAAATCTGGACAATTGATTGCTTCTGATCTTGCTGAAGCTGGTATTAAAATCAATAATGTCACTATGGATAGTGGCGCACTTTATGATAATATCATCGCAGGTTCCTATGATTTGTTCATCTGGGGCTGGGGTGCAGATTTAGATCCCACCGTGATTATGGGTGTTCTCATTACCGATCAAATTGGTGGAAATAATGAACCCTTCTTCTCCAATGCCAGATACGATGAACTTTTCTTATTGCAACAAACCGAACTTGATGAACAAAAGAGACAGCAGATGGTCTTTGAAATGCAACAGATTGTGTACGATGAAGCACCTTATATCATCATGATCTATTCCAACAATATTCAAGCCATTCGCTCAGATCGCTGGGCAGGTTATCAGCAAATTCCGGAAACTGGAACGTTCTTCCACAATCTGACAATTTTCAACTACATGAATATGAAACCAGTAAACTAGAGGATAACCGATTATGAGTAAGGGGATCATTGCTAAAAAATTATTGTATGCCTTGATCACCATCTTGATCGTACTTATCTTCAACTATTTATTGTTTCGAGTTTTACCCGGGGATCCTCTTGCTATGATGATGAGGAACCCCCGGGCCACCCCCGAACAGATTGAAGCAGTTAAGAGGCTGTATGGGTTAGATCAGGCATGGTATATTCAGTTCTTCACATACTTTAAACATCTATTTGAGGGGAATCTGGGTATCTCTTTTGTTTACAAAGCTCCAGTAGCGAAGGTGGTTGCTGAAAAGATCCTTCCTACAATATTGATGGTCGGGTTGGCTGAGATCATTGCTATCCTGGTTGGAATACTGATCGGGGTCGTGGCTGCCTGGAAACGCGGAACAAAGCTGGATGTTTGGACATTAGGTTTCTCCTTGGTCACCTATTCGGTGCCCACTTTCTGGCTAGGAATGATTTTAGTGGTGCTATTCTGCGTCCAATTACGCCTGTTTCCAACCAGCGGTATGTTAACCCCCGGCAAGAATTTTGCCTCGACATGGGCAATGATTAGTGATCTTGCACGTCATTTGGTGCTGCCAGTGCTCACCATGAGTCTGGTCCTGATTGGAGAATTCGCACTCACTATGCGCAACACGCTCATCGATGTCCTTTCTGAGGACTACATCATCACAGCCAGAGCCAAAGGATTCCGTGAAAGATACATTCTTCTGAAGCATGCCTTGCCGAATGCAATGCTCCCTATGATCACCATTATCGCGATCAACCTTGGATTTGTGGTGGCTGGTGCGATCCAGGTTGAAACAATCTTTTCATGGCCCGGCCTGGGGCGTTTGATGTATGAAGCACTTGGGGCAAGGGACTATCCCTTGCTACAGGGTGTGTTTCTGTTGGTAACCATCAGCGTGGTACTGGCAAATTTTTTGGCAGATATCAGTTACGCATATATTGATCCACGAGTGAAAAATTAAGAGATCCCTCTACGAGAAAATAAGAACCAGGAAATAATGAAACTAAAGGATTTTGGCAAAGCAATTCTTAAAAATAAATTAGCCTTGACTGGCACGATCATCCTGCTAATCTTTATTGTGGTGGCAACCTTTGGACCAATCATCATGCCATTTTCAACGATGGAATTTGGCGAGGTGGAGGATCTGCTCCTTTCACCTTCCTCTGCACATCTTCTGGGGACAGATGATATGGGCAGAGATGTTCTTGCAAACCTGATTGCTGGCTCCAGGATATCACTTTTAATTGGTGCTGTCGCTACTGCCATCTCCATGATTATTGGCACGTTGATCGGTATTCTTGCCGGATACTTTGGTAAAGGCATCGACAACCTGCTAATGCGCTTTACTGACTTCTTCCTGGTCATCCCCTGGTTGCCGCTCATGATGGTACTGGCTGCGATTTTAGGAACCAGTTTGTGGAATATTATCTTTGTGATTGGTATTACCGGTTGGGCAGGAACCGCCCGGGTGGTTCGATCCCAAACCCTCTCGGTGAGAGAAAGACAATTTGTAGAACGCACTGTGTCCATCGGCGCTGGTCATGTGCATATCATGTTCCGGCATATTCTTCCTAATGTATTTCCTTTGGTTTTTGCCAATACTGTATTGGTAGCTGCCGTCGCCATCATTTCGGAAACCACTCTCAGCTTTTTAGGTCTGGGAGATCCAACCATGGCCAGTTGGGGAATGATGCTCCATTATGCGTTTGAAGGGGGAGCTACTGCATCCGGCGCATATTGGTACTATCTCCCACCGGGTATCTGCGTGGTTTTGGTGGTCCTATCATTTACCCTGCTTGGTTATGCCTTTGATGAGATATTAAATCCAAAATTGAGAGGAAGGTAGTTTTTGACACTGCTGGACGTAAAGCATCTTCGAACATATTTTGAAACCTCCAAGGGTTTATACAAGGCAGTGGATGACACCAGCTTTGATTTGGATCACGGAGAAGCACTGGGATTGGTAGGCGAATCCGGTTGTGGAAAGACCACCAGCGCTCTTTCGATCGTAAGGTTGCTTCCAAAAGAAGGAAAAATTTTTGGAGGTGAAATACTTTTTGAGGGGACCGATTTGGTCACTCTCAGTGATGAAGAAATTCGCAGCCGGCGTTGGAAAGATATATCCATTATCTTCCAGGGCTCAATGAATGCCCTCAATCCGGTAATGAAGGTGGGAGACCAGATTGCCGAAGCTATTGTTCTCCATGAGAATATCAGCAAAAAGGCAGCACTGGCAAGAGCAGGAGAGCTTTTTGAGTTGGTAGAAATGCCTGTTGACCGCATCAGCAATTACCCGCATGAGTTTAGCGGTGGTATGAAGCAGAGGGTTATGATTGCCATCGCTTTGGCTTGTCGACCCAAACTGGTGATCGGTGATGAACCCACTACCGCTTTGGACGTGATGGTTCAGGCTCAAATTTTGAATCTTTTAGAAAAACTGCGTAAAGAATTGAATATGGGTTTGATCCTGATCACCCACGATCTCTCCATCCTGGCAGAAACCTGCGATCGTATCGCTGTGATGTATGCCGAAAAAATTGTTGAGTTTGGCCCGGTAGAATCCGTCTTTGAGCGAACAGCGCACCCGTATACCGAAAGATTGATTGCCTGTTTCCCGCATATAGGAAAAGAAAAAATAATACCTCCCAGCATTGAAGGGATCCCACCCAATTTACTCGAACCCATCAGTGGCTGTCCCTTTTACCCAAGATGTCATATGGCCATTCCGCTTTGCGCGGCTCAGGAACCAGAGATGATAAAAGTAGGTGAAAAACACTTTGCCTCCTGTCATAGAATTGGAGAGGTATAAAATGACCAATGATTTCGCCGTTGAGGTTAAGGATCTAAAAGTTTATTTTGAAATTAAAAGAGGTCTGGTTGAGGATCTTTTCAGTAAGAAGAAAAAAATTCTAAGGGCGGTCGATGGCGTTTCATTTAATATAGCAAAAGGTGAAATTCTTTCACTGGTGGGAGAAAGTGGCAGCGGAAAAACGACCACAGGCAAGGCAATTCTGCAATTGGTGGAGACTGAGAATGGTGAAATCAGGTTTTTTGGGGAAGAAGTAAGACCCAAAGACCGACACTTCATGCGCCGTTTCCGCCAAAAAGCTCAGATGATCTTTCAGGATCCTTACCAATCGGTGAACCCCAGGGATATTGTTATGGATATCGTCGCAGAACCTCTGGATGTCAACCATCTTGTAAAGACCAAAAAGGAACGCAGCACACGGGTGAAACTCGCACTCGAGCAAGCCGGCTTGGAACCTCCTGAAGATTTCTACCATCGTTATCCGCATGAGCTCTCAGGAGGGCAACGCCAAAGAGTGGTTTTAGCCAGTTCTATGATTATGGACCCAACCTTTATCGTGGCGGATGAACCTATTTCCATGCTGGATGCATCTATTCGCACGGGTATTCTGCGCCTGATGTTGGATTTGAGAGATACGAAACAATTATCCTATCTCTTCATAACTCATGATCTGTCATTAGCCTGGCTAATCTCAGATCGAATTGCCATCATGTACTTGGGAAAAATTATGGAAATTGGAAATGCGGATGAAATTATTCAAAGAGGTGCCCACCCCTATACCAAAGCTCTCACCGCCATCATGCCCACGCCTGGTGTCAACAAAAGGCAGGAACGTATCGTCCTACCGGGGGAAACTCCCAATCCGACCGAAGATCTGCGTGGCTGTAAATTCAATACAAGATGCCCTTTGGTACATGATTTATGCTGGGAAAAAAGTCCTGAGCTGATAGAGATTGAAAAAGACCATCTGGTTGCCTGTCATTTGGCAAACAAACTATAGAGAATTTTCATTAATTTAAAAGGAGTTCATAATCAAAAATCTTATAGTAGAAGAACATATCACCAAAATAGATGTGGTTGGTATTGCCTCAAATATGATCAGGATTCCAAGCTATTCCTTACTGGAAAATAGTGAACGTGAGATGGCAGCCTATATCCAGGAGTTGCTGAACGCTGAAGGAATTACTACACAGTTAAAGGAAGTAGAACCAGGACGATTCAATGTAACTGGCATTCTCAAAGGAACCGGTAACGGTCGATCGCTGATGTTGTGTGGTCACATGGATACTGTACCTGCTTATGGGATGGATGATCCCTTTTCTGGTCGTTTTGAGGATGGGAAGTTGTATGGAAGAGGTTCCTGTGATATGAAAGGACCCATGGCTGCCATGCTAGCTGCCTTAATCGGCATCAAACGCTCCGGAACAACCCTGAAAGGAGACCTGGTCTTTGCCGGAGTCATTGACGAAGAACAGACAGGAAAAGGTGTCGAGTATTTGGCACAAAACGGACCTTACGTCGATGGGGCAGTCATTGGCGAACCCACAGACATGTGTTTGGCATTGGGTCACAAGGGGTTGGAATGGCTCAAGATCGATGTATTCGGGAAAAAGGTGCATGGCGGCAACATGGATAAAGGCATTAATGCCATCGCCATGGCCAGCAGGCTCATAGCAAGAATCTACGGTCAATACACTCCTGTATTGAAACGAAGAAAGCATCCAGTGCTGGGGAACCCCACCATTAATATTGGAAAAATTGAGGGGGGAGACCAACCCAGCACTGTGCCAGGCATTTGCACTTTAGAAATCGATCGTCGCTGGATCCCAGAGGAAAGCATTGATCAGGTTTATGCTGAGCTTTCTGAAATTATCAAAAAATTAAATCAACAGGATTCGAAATTCAACGCCGAGATTAGAAGTTTTTTCTCATCAGGTGATCTCTTACCGCACAAACCTTTTTACACCGAAGAAAGTGACCCGCTCGTTCAATCAGCTCATTATGCCTTGCGCCAATTCCGCTATCAGAAAAGGAAACCCACTGTTTTCCCAGCCTGGAGTGATGCTGGCGTTCTGGCAGCTTATACCCAGGCAAAATGCATCATAATGGGTCCTGGAGACCTATCTTTTGCTCATACCTCCGATGAATTTATCGAAACAAAATCGTTAGAGCAAGCAGCCAAAATCTATGGCATCCTAGCCCTGGATTACTGTGGAAGCCAAATGGTAAGCGATGAATAAACAAAAACTAGTAACCTATATTGATGAGCAAAAAGAAGAAATAATCAAACAAATTCTGAAACTTGTCAGCTTCCAAAGTATCACCGGAAACAAAGAGGAAAACCTGGCCTGCCTGAAATACTTCCTTCAACATGCTCAGGAGATCGGATTTAAAACCATGACCACTTCAGAATGGGACGTGGGGATCGTGGAAATGGGACAAGGTGAAAAAACCCTGGGTATCCTGGTGCACCTGGATGTTGTGGGAATTGGCGACCGTGAAAAATGGACAAATGATCCTTTTGTAGGAATTCAGCGAGATGGCTACTTGTATGGTCGTGGAACAGAGGACGATAAAGGAGCAGCCATCATGAGCCTATATGCTATGAAAGCCGTGCAGCAATTAGGTTTGCCCCTGTACAGGAAAGTTTGGCTCATCGTAGGAACCAGTGAAGAAGGCAAATGGACAGACATCGCTAACTTCAAGAGGGAATTTCCGGTTCCTTGCTGCGGTTATTCACCGGATGGACGTTTTCCGATTTTCAACATCGAAAAAGGATATGCGGATATTAACCTGGATTTCTTCCGTGATGGAAAGCGGGGAATAAAAAAGCTTCACGGTGGGGACAGTCCCAACACCATCCCTTCCAGGGCGAAAATCACACTACCTGATGGAAAAATCATCACAGTGCATGGCAAAGCAATCCATAGTTCTGTTCCCAAGAGTGGTGATAATGCCATCATCAAGTTATGTAAAAAGTTGAGTCCTTTAGCAGAGATGGAGTTTGATTTTGTACGCTTTATTCGTGACTTTCTTAGCAACGATGGACATGCACATGAATTGCTTATCCATGAGGATAGGAAGCATTCCGAAGTGGAAAATATCGGTCATACCACGATCTCACCAACCATGATCACATTAACAGAAAATTCTGTCAGATTAACGATCAATATCAGACATAAGTATGGCACAACCAGGGAAGAAATACTGACTGCTTTGACTGCCCATGCTGATGAATACAGTTATAAAGTAACAATTCTGGATTTTCTTGAACCCATGTGGATGAGTAAAGAACATCCGTTTATAAAAACATTACAGGATGTATCCGCAGAATATGGCATGGATAACAGGTTACAATTTGCTCCTGGAACCAGCTATGCAAAGTCGATGAAGAACTTTGTCTCCTGGGGTCCGGTGTTGCCTGATGAACCAGCTACTGCACATATAGAGGATGAACGTTTATCTATTGATACAATGATGCTGGCAACAAAACTTTACGCAGGATTAATTAGTCGCATGACGATAGAAAGTTGAATGAATAATTAAATGGACCCAAATACAAATACCAGGATGAGTAGTCTGGAAAAGGGGTTATTTCTGCTTACAATTTTATCCAGAGCACCTTACAAATTCACCATATCTCAATTGGAACAAATCAGCGGTTTCAACCGTACAACAATTTACCGAATCCTGTCTACATTAGTGCAGTCCGGTATGTTAATCAAAGATACACAGAGCAAAATTTACAAAATGGGACCAATGACCTATCATTTAGGTAATATCTACCTCAACAACGCCAACTATAAGGACAGTATCCTGAGTATCCTGGAAAAAATCTCCAAAGAATCGGCTGAATCGGTCGGCATTGCTCATCGGGTTGGAGACAAAGTGATTTCCCTTTTTGAGGTGGAAACCTATCAGATCGTGAAGATCAATGACCAGCCAGGCACCTATTACCCCATGAACCGAGGTTGCTATGGTAAATGTCTGATGGCTTACCATGACCCCGTGGTGGTGGAAAAATTACTGGATGAAGCAACTTTTGAAAAAGTTGCACCTAACACGTTGACTACCAAAGAATCCATCCTGGAAGAATATGACCGCATCAGAGAACACGGCTATGTAGAAAGCCTCGATGAAGTTGCATCCTATATATGTGCTGTCGGTCTGCCCCTGCGTAGCTCGGACAACCGTGTTGAAAATGTAGTAGCCATCTCCTTCTTCCGCCAAAATGATTACCTTGAAAAACTGGATAGGATGAAAGCAATTTTATTCAAATATCAATCTGAGTTGGAAAAATATATCGTCTAGGGGGAAAGCGTACTAATCCTGTATCCATGTTAGATATGTTAATAAGCAAAGCGAAGTGGGTTTGCAGCGGTCTCTGCAAACTTGCCCCAACTCATGTCTGAACTTCGGCTATACGTATTGATTCATGACCGTTTTCTTGTTATTGTATTTACAGAATCGGGTCTTGGCTCACAACTCTCGAGTGGTCATCCCGCACTAATTCATTATTTCCCTGTTCTTTCCGCCAAAAACCCATTGGGTAGGGTCAACCTGATGCTCGTTTATTTAACGAGGTTATTGATTCAGGGATGCATCATGCACCTGAATAGGTTAGGTTTGAGGTGATGAATCCAACAAAAACGGCCTGGAATTTGGCAGTTCACTGTTTTTTCGTTAGTGTAACTTGGGTATTCGCCATCGCTGTACTTCTCGGGATCCGATTCGATCGGAGCGCACAAGGTTTATCCAGCCCGACTTCCACAAGTACATCTCCAAAATACGCAAGCAGTGCCATAGCCATCACATCGGATGGGAAAACTGTGCTTGCAGTCAACCCAGACACGAATTCGCTAACTTTTGTGGATACCGCCTTCCAGAAAGTAGTGATGGAATTACCAGTTGGTATTGATCCTCGCAGTGTGGCAGTATCTCCAGATAATTTTATGGCAGTTGTTTCTAACCAGGGTTCGGATTCGCTTTCCGTGGTCGATATTTCCTTGCAGAAGGTATTGGTTACTGTGGAAGTTGGCTCTCGTCCAATTGGGGTAGCAATATCGCCGGATGGAAACTACGTTGCGGTCGCGGAGCTGGGTGATGATCAGGTACGGCTCTTAGACCCAGTCAGTTTTGAGACGCTTGACCTAATCCCTGTAGCTGACCGGCCCTGCGGTCTAGCTTTCACGCCTAATGGTCGCTTGTTGGTTTCACATCTGCTGAGCGGAGAAGTGACGCTAATAATCCTTCAACCTCAGCATATTTTTCTACCACTCGTTGCCAGCGGTACCACCAGCGATGTGAGCAGCGCTTCCAACCCACCGGCACAACCTCAAATTACCACCTTTTTTGTGAAGTCAATTTCCACCTGGCCAGGCGTCGCTCCGGCACCAGCGGTCATCGTCGATGCAGCCGGTCAGCGTGCCTACCTCCCGCAAACCATGGCGAATGGTTTGGGCTACAACACAAGGTTTGACACCACCGTTTTCCCAAAAGTTTCGGTTCTCAACCTGGAAACGAACATCCACCAAACTGACGAGCACATTTCGTTGCCTGAGACAGACCGTCCCGTGGGGTTGCCCTATGATGCAGCCCTGACAAAGAACGACACCGAGCTATGGGTGGTCAATGCAGCCAGCAATGATATTTCGGTGATTAACCTCAGCATTCCTACCCACCCCACTCGCGCAGGCAACATCCAGGTCGGAGATAACCCACGTGGCATCGTCATTGCCCCAGATGGCAGTCGGGCATATGTGAACAACACCCTGTCGGGAACGATTAGCGTGATTGATGTAAGCACGTTCACAGTCTCCCAAACTATACCCATCACTGAAATCCCTTTACCCCCTGCACTGCTCGCTGGCAAGCGGTTATTCTTTTCCAGCGCTGATTCCGACCTCGCCCAGGCAGCCTGGATCAGTTGCAATACCTGCCATATCGAAGGTGAAGCTGATGGCCGAACCTGGCTTTTGCAGTACATAGGCGAGGTGCCAGTTGGTTCAGAAGCGGTCATCCGCAGGAATACTACTAGCTTACTGGGGATGATTGAAACCTACCCGTTACGCTGGTCAGGCGAATGGGATGAATCGGCTGACAGTGAGTTCAGCATTCGCTTCGAGCAGTTTGGTATAGGGTTAATTGAGGGTGACATAAACCCTACTCTTGGCGAACCGAACCAGGGACGTTCCTATGACCTGGACTGCCTGGCGTTGTACATCGACAGCCTGGCTATACCTGACAGTACTCGTACGCTGACTGACGCAGAAGTGCGCGGTAAGATTGTTTTTGAATCTCAACTAACTCAGTGCGCATCCTGTCACCCTGCACCCCTGTACACCGATCTGCAAGCACATGACGTGGCAACCGCGGATGGCGAGGGTGAATGGTTCGGACCGATCATTGACACACCATCTCTGCGTTTTTTGTATGACAGCGCTCCCTACCTGCACGACGGCAGTGCGCAGACCTTATGGGAAGTGCTGACAACTAAAAATCTTGCTGATATGCATGGTGTGACCTCACACCTGACGGACCAACAAAACAACGATCTCATATCGTTCCTACTGGCACTGCCATATACGGGAGACCCATGAACACCAAATTCCATTTCTCCTTCAAATTAGTTATTTCCTTTGTTTCCAGCCTATTTCTGCTGGTTTTGGGAGTATTTTCCATCCAGCCTGTGCTCAGCGAAAAGAGTGACAGTGTTAAATCCACTGTCAACGTGTCTGGCACAATCCGCTCCGCGGGAAACCCGGTCTCAGGTGTTTCCGTGCAGATCAATTCACCTGAAGGCAGTCAGACCGTGATCACAGGCGCAGACGGTGCCTATAGCTATGGTGAGATACCATATGCCGGGTGGGTGCAGATTTTCGTTCGTCCCCCTGTGGCAATGCGTTTGGCTTTTCGGAACTTCGGATCGGCTCCACTGACCGCTGATCTGGTGAAGGATTTTGATCTTGAAGCTGGCTACCGACTACAAGGTGAATTTAATACCGCGGATGGGACATTGTTCAGTCAATCGTTCTGGTTGGGTTTGGTCGCAGCAGATATAACTGTGCCATCAGACGAATGGTTGGGTGTTCAGGCTGAAGGTGGCCGATTTGACCTGGTTTTACCCCCGTCGCGTTATCTGCTTAAACTCAATGCACAGCCATTCCCATACTTCATGCCACATATCAAAACCGATCTACGCACCAACGACGTGATAGGGTTGTTGGTGACACTACTCAACGAGCGTCCGATAGCACTGCCCACCACGCCTCCCAATGCCAGCCTGATAACGATTGGCAGTGCAAATAATGCCGGGGTGGCAACCGTCATAGGCCTGGCAGGTACGGTAGACCCTCTTTCAGATGTGATATTGGTTAACCTTAACGCGAAAAATTTTGCCCATTCAATAGCCGATAGCAGCGGTGGCTTTAGTGCCAACATATTTGCTCCGCCAGGATCAGCCCTTATGATCAAATATGATCCCGACGGTTGGCGTACTCAAATGCTTCTACATGAAATCCAGGTCGCGACTAGCGCAGTGGGATATACGTATATCAATCCTCTTCCGGGAACCATATTAAACGTAGGCGCACCGGCCTACGGTCAAAGTAATTTCCAGGATTTCACTGCGGTGGGGGGGTTCACCGAAGACCCTAGCACCATATCGCGCGGACTGTGGGCTGGCTGGTGGCTTTCGGGTAGAATAGAGGTTCCATCCGGGCCGCCACCTTTGAGAGCCGGCCCTGGGCAGCTTGTATCCCTTAGCAACCTGGTGCTGCACGTAACCTCTCCCGCGTTCGACTGTACTGAATCGCCTTCGATTCAGGTAAATATGGACATTGTACTACGCTACCTGTTTGCCCAGGATGGCAGTTCTCATCCCTGGGGCATCTGGTTCACATCTCACCTCTTCACCCCCACCGGTATGCCGATAGAGCACGAAGGCGGTGGTGAGAGCATCGGTGTGAGGCATGCCAGTTTTACATCCTTCACCTGTGATGGCGCACATAGTGCCGTTAGCGTCCAACTGCAGACAGATTTTATTGTTCCCACAAATTTACCTGAAGGCACCTATCAGATCCAGACCTGGATCGAATCGGGGGATATTCCCAAGGCTGAAGTTTCCGCCGTACCCACAGTCTTCGTCTGGTACCATTCATCCCAGAGTGCCATCCTTTCGATGCTTACTGTTGGTGATGCTGAGGTCCCCAGGATTCCCTGGACTCTCCTGGGAGATTATCCTTTGGAGGGACTGCGTGGAGTTGGCGCGCGCCAGGATGCTGGTATTTACTCCATGCCTGATCGCGTGGTGACCCAACCCCAGCATTTCATTATCCCTCGCGAAGACGCCCGAACTGGTGAGCCACTGGTTTATAAGTTGGAGCCAGGTTCGCACTGGATTTCTGCTTCTGACAGGCGCTTTCCAAATCCACCCTCGATCCCCCTCGACCCAACCTCAGGGACACTTGAGGTGTTCGTCGAGAAACCCGACGGTAGTGAGGTGCTGCTTGGTCCAGTTAACCTGAACCAGACCTCCCAACGCACGCCCACCAACCAGAGTGGGGATGAGATTGCCGAGGGTACCGGGCAAATCGCCGATCTATATCACCTTACCACCCGCACGGATTCTTTGGATTACAGCTTCGATCAATACGGACATCATGTGATCACCTTGGATGGTACAGTAGCCGATATTCATGGCCGCGTCTATAACATTTACGGCATTTTTGATGTTTACGTGGCTCGCCTCTTGGACCTGGACTCTGCGCAACTGCCAACCACACCTTATGTCCAGGGGGATGCTTTTGCCTCAGGACTGCATCTCTACCCGCCGGTCCCGGCAGAAGTGTCCGTTGAAATAACGCACATGCCTTATTCGGACCCCACGCATGCTCTTACCACCCTTGTCACCGGACGAGCAAACGAATATGGGTACTTCCAACCTCCGATAGGAACCGAAATCCGCTTTGAAACCCCTGGGGAATTCAGAGTTGATCTGAATGCAGCTTACACAAGTCCTGACGGTGTCCTATGGATGGGCAGCCAGACCTGGGGCAGCGTTATCGAGGGTACAACCGCCCGGATCGAAGCGCATGGTCGTCGTGGAATGGATTACCATGACAACACGATTGATGACATGCCTGCCTGGTTCGAGGTATTTAACCTACCCGCCGATAAAGTTGGCATAGAAGTCTACTATCCTTACTTCAGCGGTGATATCCACTGGGGGAATGAGGACAATGCCCCCGGCGACTCGATCCACTCCATCATTACGATCCGCGACCTGGCTCCCACAGGTACGATTTATGATCTGATCATCGCTAACTACCCGCGCTCACGCAATGGTTTTCGCTGGCCGCCCGATGACACATCGCTTGCTGGGCTGGACAAACGATTGGCAGTCGGTGAAGCACCGCTCTTCCTTTCTACCTCCACTGGACGTGATGCAGGCGTATTTCCAGAAGAGATCGACCAATGGGGATACGCGTACTTATCCTCCGAGCGCCCTGACGTGCGCGTGCGCGAAATTGTCACTGAAGATAACATGGGCACCGCCTACTGGCGTTTCAACGATACTTACAACTTGCAGGTCGGCGAGGGGGCTATGGGCGACCTGCCGGGAGATTTAAAATGGGAGTTTGGCGGAGCAGTCTACCGTGTGCCAGGCGAAGACATCAATGAGTATGCTGTCTATAGCTCTCTGTGGGTGTTGTTGCCAATCGGCGACCCAGTGGGCGCTCGCATAACCCCACCCTTCCAGTTCGCAGCCGGGGGCATGAACGGCGGACCCATCTTGACCCTGAATGGTCAGCATATTGACATGCTTTTCCTGCCAAAAGGGGTGCGTCCCGGCGATGTGCTCAAAGTTGGAGATGTAGTCAGTTTTTCAGGTCACGTAGGACCTCCGCTCGACAGCCGCGTGGATTTAACGATCACTTCCCCGGGTGGGGTGGTGAGGTCGCGTTCCTGGCACGCGAACAAGATTGGCTGGCTGTATGACCCAACTTTCGACTTCATGGCAGATGAACCTGGCCGTTGGATAGTGGATGTGAACATAGAACATGACCGCCCATACCTACCTACTGGCCTCACACCCGCCAGCCACAACTCAGGTACCGTGTTAGGTACCAAAGGGCGGTACTCGTTTTATGTGGTCGAACCACTGATACCGGCCTTGCAGCTTACTTCGCCGCAACCGGGCTTCATCACCTGGTCCAGCGGGCATATTGAACCCATCTACATTCAGGGTATAGCACCCGTTGAAACCGAGGCAGTGCATTTCACTATCCATGACAAAGGCATCGTGATGGGGCAGGGTGAAGTGATTCCGGAACCAAACGGCGAGTTCACAATTACCTACGATGCATTTTATTTGAACCAGATCTTCCCAATGGTCAGCCTGACTGCCCATGAAGGCCGCTGGGAAGGTCTGGCAGATGAGGTGAAGATCAGCTTGCTGGCAATTGGCAGCCCATATGGACCATCCGCCGCGACCGTGACCTTAATTGGAGAGGAGATCTTCTTAAAACCTGTGGAACACATCTATCTACCGCTCGTGGAAAGAAACTAACGATCCAAGCAGAGATAAAGGCGGTGTCATGAATCGTAGAAAACAACTTGCATTCATAACAGGCGTGGTAGTTTTACTACTTGAGTTTACTCTACTGCTTGGCGAGGTTTTAGGTTACCCAGATGCGAGTGTGAGTGGAATTGTGCTTGGTCCTGACGGTCCAATTCCTGGTGCTCATGTCCGCATTCGCGCGACCGACAACCTGACCTACTCTGGAATTGATGGAAGTTTTACCCTGAATGGATTGATAGAAGGAGAGCCATCCGAAATAACTGCCTGGTCAGATGGGTATTACATCGCAAGCGCGAAGATTACCCCGACAGTCACTGGAGTCATCCTCACACTGCGTCCATATCACACCGCGGATAATCCCAGTTATGAATGGGCTGATCCAACATCCTGTGATGCTTGTCATCCAATGATTACACCTCAATGGACTGGAAATGCCCATGGCCAGGCAATATCTAACCCCCGTTTCTTCAGCCTGTATAACGGCACAGATATCACTGGAACGGAGCTGATCTCACCTGGCTTTAAATTGGATTATCCTGAAATAGCTGGCAATTGTGCTGTCTGCCATGCGCCCGGAGCAGCCGCCAATGATCCATTTGCCACAGAAATGAACACCATCCGCGATCAACCCACCGCTGGAATCCACTGTGATTTCTGCCATAAAGTAGGTGGAATCTACTTCAACCCTGATGACGGGATTCCATATGACAATGCTGCGGGGGTGCTTTCACTACACCTGCTGAGACCGCCAGCAGGAGAGGATATCTTTTTCGGTCCTTACGATGATATAAAAGACCCCGATACCTATCTGCCTGAAATGCAACAGAGCATCTATTGCGCTCCATGCCACCAGTTTTCTTTCTGGGGCACACCGATCTATCAGAGCTTCGTCGAATGGCAAGAAAGTCCTTACCCTGCCATGGGTATCGAGTGCCAAACCTGCCACCAGCCGCCTAACGGTGACAATTTGTTTGCTTTGCCGGAAGCTGGAGGACTGTGGCATCCGGCAGAAAGTATCCCCAGCCATAACGATCTGGGCATTAAAGACACTGAATTTATGACGAGCACGGTTACCATGAGCGTTACGGCTCGGACACTTATTGACCGTTTGGATGTAACTGTTACACTCATGAATGCAGGTGCCGGGCACCATGTTCCTACTGACCATCCAGGACGGCATCTGATCTTGACAATATCTGCTGTGGACGAGAGCGGTCAACCCTTGCCCCAAACGAGTGGGGGTATCATTCCGGAATGGGGAGGCTTGCAAGCCGGGATGACCGGAAAAGCCTTCGCCAAAGTTCTGAAAGATGCTGCCACCGGGGCATATCCAGTGGTGAGTTACTGGAAACAATGTTTCATCCTCAGCGACAACCGCATACCGGCTTTGCAAAGCGACACCTCAACCTATCATTTCTCTGTGCATCCTGGCGGAGGTGAGATCACGATTTCAGTCGACCTTCTCTTTCGGCGAAATTTCCAGTCCGAGATGGATGCCCGCGGGTGGACTTCACCAGACATCTTGATGCAATCAGAGCTCATAAAATTGCCTGAGGAGACAGTGTTTCGAATATTCTTACCTCTTGTCGAAACCATTCAAAATTAAACAGACACCCTTTCGAGTGTCTTTTTTCAGGTAGCGGGGAGCGGATGAATGCATAGAATGGGTACTGTGTACCCCTTGGGTATTCGATCTCATCCCCTTGTGGGAACCACTACTCTAAAGAGTACTTTGTAACCTCCGCGTTATACCATACCCGAAAGGGTATGAGTAATGCTCCTGAATCCGTACCGTTTGTACGGCGGGTTCTGCAAACACTTGCACCTACGCCAAGTGCAGGTGTCAGCCAAACCGACGAACGCTGGTCGCGAAGCACCCTGTGGGTTTTTTCTTACCCGGCACGCAGCGATAGTTGATCGATGTGCATATAGCAGTCCTTTTATGTGAGTTCGGAAAGTACTTATTAATATGTCGTTTTTGTTCTCAAACACTCACATAATCGTTATGTATAAACCAGCTTAAACGATTGAACATGATTGAATCTCCTTTTTTCGGTTATTGCAATCATGTTAATCCCTGCTGATGAAGTGTTTATAAAGTTAAGATGAAGAGTGCTTCATCTTGATCCTACTTTTTGCAATTTTGAATATTGGAACCAATAATCCCCCAGAACACAAACCGCCAACCATAGACCACCAGCAGCCCACCCGGCTAGAACATCGGTTAAATAGTGAACCCCCAGATACAGTCGACTGAAACCAATCAAAACAGAAACGACCAAGGCACCAGCTACTGTTAATATCTTCCAATTCCTGCTTTTTATGTAAGTCAGTGCGATGTAGGCCACTGCCCCGTAAAAGGCCAGAGAAATCATCGTATGACCAGAGGGAAAACTGTAACCGGTGTAAGCCAGGAAAGCTAGAGGAAAGACTGGACGAGTACGCTGGAAAACATTCTTCAGAACCAGATTAAGCAAGGCACTGCCACCAACCGCTGAAAACAGAAAAACTAAATTATTCCAATTTTTCCTTTTTGCAAGCCAGAAACTCAATAAACCAGTACCGATGGAAATGATCAATACATCCCCAAAAAATGTAATCACTGAGAAAACATAATCACCAGAAAGGGAAGTATGGGCAATCAACCAGCCTCCAAACACTGGATCTAACATCGAGAGGGTTTCTCGATTTACCAAATCTTCTGCTAATGAGGAAAAAACCATTCCTGATATTAGTATCGTAATAACCAATAGTCCAATTCTTAGGTAAGTAGTTTTTTCAATTTTCATATTACTTTTCAACTCCAGTAAAATGTAACCGAAAAGTTGTTCCGAAACCAATTTTACTGAACGCTTCAATTGTCCCATGATGGGTCCTTACAATTTCGTGAACTATCGCCAGCCCTAACCCAAAACCCTGGGTCGTTCGCGACTCGTCCGCCCGGTAAAATCGCTCGAAAATATGAGGAAGGTGTTTTGGGTCAATCGCACGGCCGGTATCAGAAATATGGATATCAATGTTTTTTCTGTAATCACACACTGCATTTACAAAGATTTCACCTTTTTCTGTATATTTAATGGCGTTGTCCAGCAGGTTAACAAATGCCCGGATCAAAGCATCGCTGTCACCCAGGATAAAAAGACCGTCCTGGATATCCTGTTTGAGGGCTAATCCCTTGGATTCAGCCAGAGGGCGTAAGGATTCACTGACATCTGTAAGCAAGTAGGATAGATTCACTTCTTCATTTAGTGTACCAGTTCGAGTATCACCCCGAGCGATATAAAGCAAATCCTCAGTTAAAGCGCGCAGTCGATCGGTCTCTTCCGATAAATCATCCATTGCCGTTTCATATTCTTCCGGGGGTCGTTTTCTTTCACGCATAACATTCAGGATCGCTTGCATGGCAGCCAAAGGTGTACGCAGTTCGTGAGAGGCATCCGATGTAAATTGGTGTTCACGAGTAAACCCTTCTTCAAGGCGTGAGAGCATATTGTCAAAAGTTGAAGCTAGGCGTCCAATTTCATCATCATTTCCCTGCAAATTAAGACGAGCTGATAGATCTTCAGTAGAAATTCTTTGTGCCGTTTGGGTGATTTGATCAATTGGGGATAGAGCTCGCGCCGCCAAGAAATAACCACTGAGCGTTGAAACAATCAAGAGTACAGGGATACTAATTAATAATGCTAATATCAAGCGATCCAGAGTTTCATGGAGAGTTTCCAGACTCTGCATCACCTGAATGATTCCTACGATGTTTTGATTTTCCTCGATAGGTGCTGTATAGACTCTGATGGGATCAGAATCATTTAAACTAATTGTGCTGAAACTAGAAATTCTAGAGTTTGCATTTTGGATACTTTTAGAATCAACGCCTAGATTTTTATAGGGTCCTACGGACTGGAGAACTGTTCCGTCCGATGAAAGGATGCGAATAGTCAACCCTCTGTCTCGAAGCTCTGCTGCTGAACTTTCTGGTAGGCTGTCTGAAAAATTAATACGCCCATTCTCATTGTTGACTGCGGCAATTGCCTGGGAAGTGCTCAACTTTATAGAATCATCAATCGAGTTCGCTAACCCTTGCCACAAACTGATATACACAAAAGTACCAAAAAGAACCAGGACTGTAAGCATCAAACCAGCTGTCCACAATGCGAACCGGACACGCAGGGTTTTAAATCGTTTCATCTGATTCGTTTTCTGATGAAATTCGGTAACCTGAACCACGAATGGTATGGAGCAGCTTTAATTTAAACGGATCATCAATCTTCCGACGTAAATTACGGATGTAGACATCCACTACATTGGATTGGTTGAATACATCATAATTCCAGACGTGTTCGGCGATCTGGGTTCGACTGAGAACTCGTTCAGGTTCACGCATCAGGCATTCTAATACCGCGAACTCTTTACTGGCCAGGGTAATCAGTTTGCCTCTCCGTTTCACCCGTTGGGTCAGGGTATCGAGGGTCAGATCAGAAACCTGGAGTAGCGTTTCTTTAGGCGCTTCGTTCGAGCGGCGGGACAATGCCCGTAATCTTGCTAATAGTTCCTTCATGGCAAATGGCTTGACTAGATAATCATCAGCACCGGCATCAAGACCTGCTACACGGTCATCAATGGCATCGCGAGCTGTCAACATCAAAACTGGAACACGGGAACCTTTTTTTCGTAACTCGCGACACACACTAAGCCCATCCATTTCTGGTAGGAGGATATCGAGAACAATCAGGTCAAAGTCGATGGTGTTAGCCCAATCCAATGCTTCCTGTCCAGTGTATGCTGCATCCACTGCGTAGCCTTGTTCTTCCAGACCGCGTTTGACGTACGCAGAAATTTTCCGTTCATCTTCCACTAAAAGAATTCTCATTTGTTTCTCCATCAAGAAGAGCTTAGGCTTTAATTCTTCATGATAAGAATAGCATAAATGGATGAAGCCTGGATGAAGAAAAGATGAAGCCCTATACAAAAAACCTCCCCCGGTAAAAGTTGCCGGGGGAGTATTGATCTTACTATAGTAATTTAAGGTTGTTAATTATCACCCTCAAATTGTCCGTCACCAACCTGATCCACACCCAGGACTATACCGGTCATGGCATCTACTTTTACGTCGCTTCCATTCAGGTCAACGCTGTAAACCAGTATGCCATTTTCGTCATCCAGGGTAGCAGTTCCAGAAGCCGTGGTATTCAAATATGCCTGGGCTGCCTGCAGCGCTGAATTGGAAGAGATGCTGGGGGTTCCAGTAGGAACCGCATCCTGACCATCGCTACTTTTGGTTTCAACAGCTTCGTTACCGTCAGGAAGACCATCCTCAACTTGCTCGCCGACCTGTTCGTCAATATTGTCTGTATCTGTTTCAATATCAGTTACAACTGTATCCTGGACATTCTGATCGCCAACTTGCTCTTCAACATTTTCCTCGACATTATCTGTGTCAGCTTCAGTTACTTGGACTTGTGGGGCCGGGGTGGTACCACTTTGTGCATGGGCTCGAGTACTATAGAAACCCATGACTCCTATGGCCATAACGGCAACTACTGCTAGAGCAAAAAACTTGTTAATTTTCATTCTTGGTTACTCCTTCTTTGAATACTGGCGGACATTATATTTGAATGAGTGTTATCCGTCGTTAGCATAAATATACCTAACCCAAATGAAGTGACCATGAAGCGAATATGAAGATAAAAAACCTTATTGACTAAAAAAGAAATTGATACACTCACAGTATCGCCAGTACCTTGATGTAGATGAATATATTTCATATAGTTGTTACCCAGAATTCACTGGCGTATAGGATTTAGAGTCAAGTAGAAAACCCAAATCGCAGATCATTAGGTTAACAGTCCCAAAATTAATTCCCTGACTCTTGATTGGATTAAAAACAAAAAATCCATCCAAAAAGACGGATTTCTCGATTCTGGAATTGGGACTCAGATTCAAACTGAGGACCTCCGGGTTATGAGCTTCTATCAAATTGATTCACATTTTAATTGAAATTTCAACCTTTTGATTAGTCATTACATACCTGCCCGTGCCGTTCAGTATCAAGGCGAAGATAAAGCCTTATGGAAATAAGAAAAAAAACAGGAGTAGTTTTTGAGGGTAAGGTTAATTATTATTCTCTAGCGCTGGAGAAATGAATAAAAACATGTCATGGACAATAGACTGTTTCTTTCCATATTTATTTTTTTTGATGTCCTTTTTGATTAAGTTATTGTGAGATCCTAGATTAATATTCAGGTTCTGCTATGAAATTACCCAATGGAATAATAAACCACGTGTCTACCTGTACAGTTATTAAGGATTTTTCTCCAGTGATTCGCCGGAGATTACAACCCCCAATCAATTTAATAAATCGAATTGCACCAAATGGTGAGGAAAGGAAAGACGACCTACCTTATTTTTATATAAAGTATGGGGGGGGTGGTGGAGAGTGGAATCGAACCACTGACCTCCAGGTTATACAATGCCCATTGGGTATGAGCAAAGATCCTGAATCCGTGCTATTTGTGCGGCGGGTTCTGCAAACACTTGCAATTGTATCAAGTGCAGGTGTCAGCCAAATCGACGAACACTGATACTCCCAACGTGTTGCCAGGCACACAGCAGTCCCACAAGGGGATTATAGATAATCGATGTGCGTAGAAGCTTTTTTACGCGAGTTTTTCAAGTACCTTTCTTAATGTACCTTGATTAAAGTGTATTAATAGCGAAGCCAATACCCCTTAGCTTGCTAAGTGGGTTTAACGCTTGAGCAAAACCTGGTCTGAAGGGGCAAAATTCCGTAATACTCCGTCTGCTTGCAGCTGGGATAGGAATTTTGAGGGTTTTGCAAATTTATTTACCTTTTAATATTGGTTCATTGGCACGAACCCACTGACGCTCAGGATCATCACTCCAGGCGCCGTATTTACGCTTCTCACCCGCCAGGGCAAAAAGATAAAAGACTGGTATTCAGGTGCTAAAGTGAGTGGATGATACCCACGTGGTAGAACCATGGTATCTCCGTTTTGAATAACAAAAGTATCATCCAAGCGGTTTTCACTTTTTAATGATTCATACATATGGATGAATCCAAACCCTTGTTCCGGTTTTAGTAAATAAAATTATAAACTTCCTCATAAGAAGCTTCAATAGGGGGCTACTCTTCATCATGTTTGTGAGGCGGATAACTGGACCAGTTTCTGGCGGATAGATTGTCTAGCCCATGTTCAGGCAATCAATTGGCAAATCCATTGCTGTACACAGACCAACGTACCTACGCCAGTTTCCGACTCCAGTTGAGGTTGGGGTTATATCCTCTGTTTAGCGAAGCCAGGCAACCTGATAACCGGGTTCTATTTCTTCTGCGGCAGCAATTAACTGAGCCTCTTTAATTTATTCGGCTTCCCAATCTTCAAATCGGGGAATATCTTTCCGGTCCATATTACACCTAATCTATTTATTCTTCCGTTAATCACCGCTTCCATCGCAGATGCTGTGAAGATAAATCTGGGAAACGACGCTTTCCTTCTACCTTGCTTGATTCTTATTTTTCCTATGCACTCTAATCGCGTTTTACGATCACAGTTGTGAAATCATCCTGGTGTGGCATTTCACCGCTGTGGTTCTGAACAACGTGCCATAGCTTATTACAGATGTCGCCAGCGCTTTCCATACGGTTAACGAATAATTCCTGCTTGATGCGTTCAAAACCGAACTCAACACCATGCGAATCGATGGCTTCATTCAGTCCATCGCTATACAGCAGCGCCAAGCCATTGTGGGGAATTGTCACCTGCTGCTGGTCAATTTTAACATTCTTAAACAAGCCAAGAGGCTGACCTTCCTGCACCTGGATGTCGATGCACTTTCCAGCGCTATCCAGAACGAAAGGCGGTAGATGACCAGCCCTGGAATAGTGTAAAATTCCTGTTCTGGAATCCAGAATGCAGTAAAGAAGTGTGACAAACATGCTGGAAGCATTCATATTCATCAGATTACGATTGACGTTTTGGAGCACCTGGAGCGAGTTTTCTGCACCTCTGGTCTCGGCCCGTACCAGACTGAAAGTTAATGCCATGAACAGAGCAGCCGGTAACCCTTTATCCGATACATCGCCAATCACAATACATAATCTCTGTTTATCCAGGGGAATGAAATCGTAGAAGTCTCCGCCAACAGCACGGGCCGGGATGATCAATGAACCTAAATCATAGCCGGTGTATTTGGGTAATTTATTGCGCAGCATACTCTGCTGAGTGTAACGGGCGATCTCCATTTCCTGTTCCAGCAGATTCAGCAAACGCTGGGTTTCGTTGAACAGGCGCGCATTCTCAAGCGTAATGCTCATGCTGTTTGTCAGAGTCATCAACAGGCTGATATCGGAGGTGGTGAAAGCGTTCTCTTTATCGAGGTTCTGCAGGCTGACAATACCCCGAGCTTCGTTTCCTACCAGCATCGGTACCCCCAGCCAGGTTTTTGGGACTTCAGTCCCGGGCACAACGTGCATTTTTTGGGCTTCAAGCACATCAAGGATTTCCTGACCGTTGATAATAAATGGTAGACGGGTACGTATGACCTCGCCCCGTGAGCTGTCGATAGGATGCCAACCAGGAATGTTAAGATGCCGGCCACGTTCGATGGCATAATGGTGAAAGATCTTGTGTATTATTGGGTCATATTGCGAAATCATGACAATCTGAGCATCGAAAGTGTCTCGCAACTTATC
>JACZIY010000762.1 GCA_014860845.1 Anaerolineaceae bacterium | reverse complement strand
AATACTGGCGATACCATCATGGGTATGGACCTGTTACATGGTGGCCACCTCACCCACGGTTCTTCTGTCAATCGTTCGGGAAAATTATTCAAAGTCATTCATTACACAGTTGATCCTGTAACAGAACAAATTAATTATGATCAGGTGGCTGCTTTAGCGATAGAACATAAACCAAAAATAATCATTGCAGGATATTCCTCTTATCCATTTGTTCCGGATTGGCGTAAATTCAGGGAAATTGCAGATTCCGTTGGAGCATATTTATTAGCTGATGTTTCTCATATTGCTGGGTTAATCGCTGCGGGTATCATTCCCAGTCCAGTCGGTTTTGCCCATGTCATCAGCTTTACAACCCATAAAACACTTTGTGGTCCTCGTGGTGCCTGTATTATTACCGACAATGTCACACTGGCAAAAAAGATTGACCGGGGTGTATTTCCTGGAGAGCAAGGTGGACCACATATACATGCCGTCGCTGCTCTTGCTTCAACATTCAAATTAGCCAAGACACCTAAATTTAAGAAATTACAGGAACAAATAGTCAAAAACTGCGAGGTATTAACCAATCATCTTGAGGAACGAGGATTGCGAATTCCATTCAACGGCACCAATACGCATCTTGGGAATATTGATGTCAGCACAATCAAAGGTCCGGATGGTACACTGCTTTCAGGTGATCTGGCTGCCAGAATCCTGGATATTGTTGGCCTGGTTATGAATAGAAATACCATCCCAGGTGACAAGAGTGCCTTGAAAGCTTCCGGTGTTCGTTATGGTACTCCCTGGATGACACAACGCGGATTAGATGAAATTGATATGGTACTGGTTGCCGATATCATCGCTGATGTTTTGTTCGCTGTCACGCCTTACACCATTGATTCACGTAAAGGCCCGGTACAGAGAGCAAAAGTTGACTTTAAGGTTCTGGAAGAAGCAAAAATCCGGGTTCGGAAATTGGTAGAGAAAGCAGGTGTTGATCCTGAAATTTCTATTCATGGCTATCCACATTTCTATTATCTGGATGAACTGCCAAAAGGAATCGATGGGAAGATCGGATATGATCTATCTGGCAAAGGAATTCGCCATTTTGTGAATTATGTATTTTCCAGTGATGTTGAATCCCTAAAACCAGGTGAAGAACAGCCTACCTATCTTTATGCTGATGGGGAACTCATAAATGGTGTCATCACTTATGTCAGTCCGGATCATTTCCGTTTCACAACTGATGTAACCAAAGGGAATTTAGCTGCAACCTGGATGCGTGATTTATCAGACGCTTACGTTTATTTTGACAAAGATCTTCATCGCCGTTTACCAGGACCGATCATTGTCAAAGAATCATTGGTTGTTTCTAATCTACTTATTAATCATGCTGATATTGCTGTTACCAAACCATATTTCATTGGCCATTCGGATATCAACGATAATTCAACTGCTAAACCAAAATTTGAATGGGTTGAAAAAGAATCCGATCAACTCAAACGCACTTCATTATATGAAAATCATGTCAAATTAGGAGCAAAAATCATCCCCTTCGCCGGATGGGAAATGCCAGTATGGTATTCATCAGTTACTGAAGAACATCTGGCAACCCGTAAAGCAGCTGGACTTTTTGACGTTTCACACATGGGTGTCTATCAGGCTGAAGGTCCCGATGCTGTGACTTTCCTTGATAGCGTCTGTGGTAATGACATTTCTGCATTGGAAATTGGTGAGTCATGCTACACCCATCTCCTGAATACAGATGCAAATGTGATTGATGACCTTTTAGTCTACAGAAGGCAAAAAGAAGTCTATCTGGTAGTCGTCAATGCATCCAATGATGATAAAGATTGGGCATGGTTATATGCTGTCAAAGATGGAAAAGTTATGGTTGATAGCTTTCGACCAGCAGCCACCGCGTTTGGTAAAAATGTAGAGTTAAGAAATCTTCGGGATCGTTCAGCTGGAGCCGAAATGCGTGTTGATATTGCTCTCCAGGGACCAAAGTCCAGGGATATTTTGTTAGCCCTAGGTGTGGATCCCGAAACTCGAAAACGGATCATGAAACTCAAACGGACGGAGTTATGTGAAGCCATTGTTGGTGAATTCGACCTTGTGGTATCCAGAACTGGCTATACAGGCGAGAAAATGGCGTTTGAGCTCTTTATTCACCCGGATCACGCTCCAGCTTTTTGGGATGCTTTGGTAAAGGCAGGAGAGCCCATAGGTCTCAAGCCTTGCGGCCTGGGAGCACGCGACTCATTGCGAACAGAAGCAGGTCTTCCTCTTTACGGACATGAAATGGGCGGAGACTTAGGCCTGGGTGTCTCAGAGGCTAATTTTGGTAGCTTTGTTAAGACTTATAAACCCTGGTTTATTGGACGTGATGCCTACATTGCAAGGGAAGCAAAACGGAAAGGCATTGTAATCCGCTTCCGATTTCAGGAAAAAGGTGTCCGAATGGCTCACAATAACGATCCGGTGATTGACAAAAAAGGAAAGGTTATTGGCGTAGTCACCAGCTGCGCTATCGATTCCGAAGGATACCTTACGGGACAGGCATATATCGAAGAAAAATCGAATGAAGATGGTGCTGTGATTTACATTTATCAGGGTGCTCCTGATAATATTGGTAAACTACCCAACCAACTTGCTCAGGGTGATCGGGTGAAACTTCCCACACCAGCGATAATTATTTCACGATTTGCAAAACTTTAATTCCAACAGGGATGGATTTCTACCATCCCTGTTTTTTTAGTAAAATAACATTTAGTAACTATGTTTAGAAGGAGTGAAAAATGCAGACTTTATGGGATGACCGGTACGCTTTACGAACTATTTCGATGAAGGGATCGGCCATACGTGAGTTACTGAAGATAACACAGATGCCAGATGTCATTTCATTTGCTGGCGGGATGCCCGCACCAGAAATCTTTCCAGTGGAACAATTCAAGGAAGCATGTATTCGGGTCTTAGATGAACAAGGCTCAGAGGCATTGCAATATGGAACCACAGATGGATATCTACCTTTACGGGAAATGATTTCTCGCCACACAAATCAATATGGAATTAAAGTTACTGCCGACAACATCATGATCACAAATGGATCACAACAAGCGTTGGATTTATTGGGAAAGATTTTTATAAATCCCGGTGATCGAATTCTCGTAGAATCTCCAACGTATCTGGGAGCTTTACAAGCCTGGAACACATACAATGCCCAATATGTGACTGTGCCCTCCGATGATGACGGAATACAGGTTGATAAATTGGAAATGGCTCTACGTGCCGGTCCGAAATTTATGTATGTTTTACCCAATTTTCAGAACCCAACTGGCGTTACCATACCATTAGAACGCAGAGAAAAATTAGTCGAATTAGCCGACCGATACGGTGTCCCCATCATCGAAGATGATCCATATGGACAACTTCGTTTTGAAGGCAAACATATACCAACAGTGGAATATCTTGATGATCAGTTGCATGGCAATGGAACCTCGTATCATGGAAATGTTATTTACCTGAGTACTTTTTCAAAAATTCTTGCTCCAGGTATTCGTCTTGCCTGGGTGGTGGCAACCCCAGAAATTATCCAAAAATTAGTCACAGCAAAACAAGGAGCTGATCTCCATACGTCCACATTTAATCAAATTGTTGCATACGAGGTCAGCCGAAAAGGTTTCCTTGACGAGCACATTAAGAGAATTAATTCGGTTTACAAAGAACGTCGTGACATTATGCTGGAGGAGCTTGAAAAGAACATGCCGCAAGGTGTCAAATGGACAAGACCTTTGGGAGGGCTTTTCTTGTGGGCGACCCTTCCAGAACCATGCAATTCAAAGGAATTACTGATAAAAGCCGTTGAGAAAAAAGTAGCGTTTGTGCCTGGCGAATCGTTCTATCCGAATGGTGGTGGACAAAATACGATGCGTTTGAATTTCTCCAATGCACAGCCTGATATGATCAGAATTGGTATTCGGAGGTTAGCCGAAGCGATCAAAGAATCGATTTGTTAAATTAACATAGTCATAAATAAAAAATGGGTTATCTGAAAAATCGTTAACCCATTTTTTATATCATTTGTCAACGCCGTTTGTGTTCCATAATTTAAAATCTTTTAATATGGAAGCCCCCAAAAATTCCTGCAAAATTGAATTGTCCGGGATCATTTCGGTGTTTAATGGCAAGAACCATTCAAGAAATGACAGAATTCTTTTGGCTTCCACATATTCATAGGTGCCAAATGGGACCTGACGTAATAAAGGTTCAACAAATGGTTTCAACGCTGATAGTTCATATACCAGTGCAGAATTCATCACTTCGTCAGCATTGTCCTGATAAGGGAATATATGCCTTTTTTCACCTCTACCAACTGATTCCCAGCGTTTAATGGTGTCATAGGCAGAATACCCTCTTTCTCGAGCATCCCTGACAATTCTGCGAATAAGACGCGTATCGGTTGTAGATATACGATTGTGCCGATCGAGATTTAGCTGAGTTAAACAGGAAATATAAATTCTGAAAGTTCGTTCGGTAGGAATTTTCTCCAGCAATTTTGGATTTAGCCCATGAATGCCTTCCAGTAATATTATCTGGTCTGGTTCCAATTGAACAATCTCACCCGGAAAGCTTTTTCCAAGTTTAAAATTAAATTTTGGAAGTTGTACCTGCTCTCCAGTAATAAGCCTGGAAAGGTGTTCTTCTAATAACACTCTATTAAGAGCATCAATCGACTCAAAATCAAATTCCCCTTTTTCATCTTTTGGAGTCAGATCTCGATCCACAAAATAATTGTCCATTTCTAATGGGAATGGAGTAATTCCCTGAGTTAATAACTGAACAGATAACCGTTTGGAGAAGGTAGTCTTTCCGGATGAACTGGGACCTGCGATCAAAACAATTCTTATTCGATTGGCTTCTGAAGAGATTCTTCTGGCGATTTCCGAGATTCTCATCTCGTGAAATGCTTCAGATACAAGGATAATTTCCCTGATTCTATTTTCCTGGATTGCATCGTTTAATCCACCGACATTATCGACGCCTAAACGTTTCAACCAGGATCCATATTGTCTGAATGTTTCTAATAATTGTTGATTCTCAGGTATTTTTTCGAGCATCATTGGTGATCTGCGCCGAGGATATTGTAAAATAAAAGCCTCTTGGGTCATCCAAATCAACTTAAAACATTGCAAATAACCACTGGATGGCACCATGTATCCATGATGATAATCTTTATGATCTCCAAGCTGGTAAAGTACTAAATGTGGTTTTGTTCTATATTTTAATAATCGAATTTTGTCAAATTGTTGTTTTTGTTTGAAATATTCAATTGCTTCAGCAAGTGGTGCAACTTTTCTTTCAAATTTTTTGTCAGATTTTACAATTTCACGCATATGAAGTTCGAGTCGTTCTACCTTTCCCTCAGAAAAATCATCCATTCCATCTACCTGACAATAGAATCCCCCTGAAGCGACTGCATGATCGATCGTAACTTTAGCTTCCGGATATATATCTTGAAAAGCAGCCTCCAATAAAAAAGTTAGTGATCGCCTGTAAATTCTGGCACCATCCACATCAGCCATATCAAGAGTCTTTACTTCTGCGTCCATCTTAATTGGATAGGTTAATTCGCGTAATTGTCCATTGACAATTGCACCGACGATGGGAGGATTTTTCCATTCAGGTAAAATTGCAAAAATTTCCTCAAGAGTAGTGTTCCTTTTTGCCTGTAAAACACGATTATCAGTTAAATAAATTTCAATGGTATCTCTCGGTTTTACAAATCTTACATCGTTCATTCAGCGCTCCTCTTAATTCAATGTGAACCAAAATCATATCACAATCAATAACATTGCCTTCATATTTATAAAATTGTCTGTATTCTTTATTTGCAATTACATTAAGGCCCCAACAACTCTATGATGGCATAATCGTCTACACCTAATTGGTCTGCAGTTCCCGTGCTGGGGGTAAATGCTGAAAACATTTCTGACTGTGTTGGAATCAACCCATCCGGCCAGATCATATCAATAACTCTCGTGTGATTGGTTGTTTTCCCAGCCCCACCAAATCTCCATTGAGCTGCATTTTCCTCAACGTCCCTGATTCTCCAAACACCGGAGGAAGGATATCCTTCCTGTCCCATAATCACAACAGCATATCCCCAATTTTCAGGATTGCTATCCTCGAACAGTTCTTTGGCTACGCGAATTGTTATGCTTCTCCCTGCCGGATCTACAATTATTTTATAATCAGCGGTTGAAATTTCCTTGGGTTCTAATGTTTCTGGGTCAGGGCTAAATATTTGAGGTGTCCAACCTTCTGCCCAGATTGCATAATCCCAACCATCATCAGCAGACAATGATAGGTTTCGACCTGGAAGTAATTTCCGCGCACCGGTACCATTCCCTGGATCAGTATCAATATAAAAATCAATAGTCTGAAT
>JACZIY010000099.1 GCA_014860845.1 Anaerolineaceae bacterium | reverse complement strand
CTGAAAATCTTACAAAAAAATTTGGTAATGTGGTTGCTGTTGAAAACCCTAACCTGGATATAAAAGAAGGGGAGGTGTTTGGGTTCCTGGGTCCAAATGGCGCAGGAAAAACAACTACTGTCAGGATGCTTGCAAGCCTCATCGGCCTGACCAGCGGCAGCGCAAAGGTCGCCGGGTTCACGGTGGGCGTGCAGGACATCGACATACGCAGGAATGTTGGGCTGCTAACCGAGACTCCTGGAATGTACGATAACCTTTCGGCTGAGACCAACTTACGCATCTTCGCAGAATTGTACGAGGTGAAGGATATTGCCGGGCAGGTGGAAAAATACCTGAAAATGCTGGGTCTCTGGGAGCGCCGCAGTGACTCTGCCGGTACCTTCTCAAAAGGGATGAAGCAGAAACTTGCCGTTGCCCGTGCACTGCTGCATGAACCGCGCTTGCTTTTCCTGGACGAACCGACTTCGGGGCTTGATCCTGAAGCTTCTCACCTGGTGCGCGAATTCATATCGGAACTCAAACGGGAAGGCAGAACAATCTTCCTTTGCACGCATAACCTGGATGAAGCTGACCGTCTTTGTGACCGTGTAGGGGTATTCAAGACCCGATTATTGGTATTGGATAGCCCGGCTGCATTACGCAAATCGGTTTTTGGCAGAAAAGTGGTGTTCCACCTGGGAGATGCAAAGGATTGCATGGTCGATGGATTACTGCAACTGCCTTTTGTGCATGAGGCCAAGCGGGTTGATAACAAACTCATCGTCCAACTGGATGACCCTGATAAAAACAACCCCGAGATCGTGCGTTACCTGGTGGATGGCGGCGTAGATATCCAGTTCATCGGGGAATTGCGTTATTCGCTGGAAGAAGTGTATTTGCAACTGGTAAAGAATGCTTGAGGCAGAGATGAAAAAAATTAAAACGATCTTGATTAAAGATTGGATGGAAGTCTTTAAAAATAAGATGGTCATTTTTACTGTGGCGTTTCTCCCCCTGATAATGGTGACCATACCTTTGGCGATGTTGTACAGTACACGGGGATCGGCGAGTGCTCTCACCGCCGGGCAAACTGCTGGGCAGCTACCCGATGCAATATCCCAACAGATGTGCCCATCCGGGCTTACAGGCTCAGAGTGTTTCCAGGTTTATATGGTCAGCCAGTTCATGATGTTGTTCATGTTAATCCCGGTTGCCATCCCTGGATTAATCGCAGCCTATTCAATTGTCGGTGAAAAGACCACCCGCAGCCTTGAACCTTTGCTGGCAACCCCGATCACCACCATTGAACTATTAGTGGGCAAGTGCCTGGCGGCAGTCATTCCAGCAATCGTTACCACCTACGGAGCGTATGCGATCTTTACCGTGGGCGCGTCCATCCTGGTGAGCAATAAAACACTCCTCAGTGCGTTTTTTGAGCCGCGCTGGTTGATTGCCATCCTGGTGGTGGGACCTCTGCTGGCGATTTTAGCAACGACATTCGCGTTGATGGTATCCTCGCGTGTCAATGATCCTCGTGTGGCGGAACAAATCTCCATGGTTATCATCATCCCCGTCATGGCTGGTTTTTTTGGCCAAGTAGCAGGGCTGTTCGTACTCAACACGCAACTCATCACTATCGTTGCATTTGTGATGTTAGCGTTGGACGTTTTAATGATTTACCTGGCTTCCCAGGTATTTGATCGTGAATCCATTTTAACCCGTTGGAGGTGATTAAATGAAAAAAATTATAGCTGCATTCCTTATCACAATTCTCGTTAACCTGACATTTATTTCGGTTGTATCCGCCCAAAGCGAAGAATTGACCCTTAGCCTTTCACGCGATTTTGGATATGGCGGTTTTAATGGCGATATCCAGGGAACTTTTTCCGCAAAAGCCAAAGGGCCGGCTGATCTGGAACAGGTGCAGTTTTTCCTGGATGAGACTTTGTTAGGAGAAGATACCGAAGCTCCTTTTGCTATCCAATTTATTACCGATAATTACCCGAATGGTGCGCATGTATTGACTGCAGTGGGCTTCACCGCGGATGGCAAACAATTAAAATCGCAAACGATTAGCGCAGTTTTTGTGTCGAAAGAAGAAGGAGCAGCTGCTGGACTCAAGATGATCGTGCCTATTCTGGCGGTGGTATTTGGCTCCATGGCCATAGCTGCCATCACGAATATGATCAACTTCCGCAAAGGAAAAAAATTGCCTGCAGGCGCCACGCGCAGTTATACATTTGGGGGAGGTATTTGCCCCAAATGCAAACGCCCGTTTGGTTTTCAATTATTGAGTCTGAATATGATCGCTGGAAAATTGACCCCCTGCCCACATTGCGGCAAGTGGAGTATTGTGAAACGGGCATCGATGGCTGATCTGAATGCAGCAGAGCAGGCCGAGCTGGATTCTGAAAAGGTACAAATTTCCGAAGCCTCCAAAGAAGAAAAATTGCGCAAAGAACTGGATGACTCCAAGTATCAAAACCTTTGAGCTCGACATAATAATATGATAAAAAAACGGGTTTATGCTCCATGGTGTTTAAAATAATAGATCAGCTCGAATTAGCAAACGTGAGTATCTGCGAGTAAAACGCCGAAAATAAGAATTGTGTAAACGCCTCTTTCTGAGCGGAGGGATTGCCCTTGTCGCGATGATTCATGCTGGCAAATTATTTAATTCGTCCATGTAGGCCGCACGACCAGAAAAAAACAATCTGATTATCGGTAGGCGCAATCAGTTGAAAGAGGTTTTATCCCAAAACAACACTTAGCTTCACACCAAAGTGTCTATTC
>JACZIY010000761.1 GCA_014860845.1 Anaerolineaceae bacterium | reverse complement strand
ATTCCTGTCACCACATCAATGGTATTTAATAAAATATGAACAATGATACCAACATAAATATTTTTGCGTTTGACTGTATAAATTAATGGTAACAACCCAATTGTTCGAGTAAGTATCATCCAGGGCGTAAAAATATGATATGCTGCAAACAAGAAACTATGCAGCAGAGGTCCAAATTTTCCTTTCATTCTTGGTAATAAATACCCACGAAAATATAGTTCCTCTACAAAAGGTCCTAAAAGAGCAACAAAAAAGAAAAACATCACATAGGTGAAAATTAATATCTGTTTTGAATAATTTCCATCCAATCCAGGATTCAATTGAGGAATCCAGAAAAATAATTTTGATTGAAAAAATAATTCCAAAGGTTTTAGGAAAGTGAATATCACCCCAGTTAACACGAATACAATGAGTACCCATAAAACTAATTGCCACCCTGAAATTGGGTTGGTGTAACTGATGGTTCCTTTCAAAGAGTAAGTTCCATTCATTTTCTTACCCTGATATATCAAAAATCCGAGTTCATATGGAATCAAAATAAAAATGATTGCCAAAATCAAACTCATTACAGATGGATACCCCAAATTTTCAATGGGTCGGCGGACCAAAAAATAAAATATCCCAATTAAGATTCCAGGTAATAAATGATAAATAATCGATTCTAAAAGTGAATGTTGTTTGAGTTCAGGTTGATCCATTATCAAAGTTCCTTATGTGATCTGTCAAAAAAGGATCTTTAAATTCATCCTATTGGGCTTAAAACTTAAATAAAATCCTACCTTAAAAATCCTTTTCAGATGCCAATTTGTGGTTTGTTACCTTTTTTTGGATTATTCCGGCTAAGTGACCAGGAAAAATTCAGGCATTTATCCATACAAATAACCATAAATATATAGTATATATATTGTATCCGGAAATATAAAATCTCAGATGAAGTAGCATTCATGAAGTCCATCAAACTCTCACTCCTCAACATCAATTTGCGCTGGTTTTTGCTGGCTATGATCCTGGCAAATATTGCTGGTCAAATGGCGTATAGCATGCTTTCTCTTTACCTGATTGACCTGGGTGCCAGTGTCGGTCAGGTCGGTCTCGTTTTCACGATTGCTTCTATTGTGCCTATTGCGTTACAGATTTTTGGCGGGTGGTTCTCCGATACCATCGGTCGCTTACGTGCGATTGCATTTGGAAGTGCGATTTCAGTGTTTGGATATATCTTTTTCTTCACAGCTCCTTCCTGGGAGTGGGTCATGCTCGGATTATGTGTCGAATTTGTCTCCAATTCATTTGTTGGACCGAGCTTCAGTGCATATATTGCTGAACAATCCAGCGAAGAAACGCGCGGTCGTGTCTTTGGTCTGACCACTGGAATATACATGGTCGTGACTGTTATTGGTCCTACACTGGCAGGATTTCTAGTATACCGCATGAATTTTAGAATCATGATGGGGGTAGCATTTGTATTCTATGCTCTGGCAACCATCGTTCGAATCTGGATGGCATTATCAGAACGCTTTAAACCCGCACGTGCACCTGAAAAACCAACAATGGCAGGATTAACGACACAGCTAAAAGCAATGTTTGGGATTTTATTCTCTGGTGGCATTCTCACCTGGATCTGGATTACAGATGCAATTGGTGATACTTCCTATAGTCTGACGGGTGAATTATTCCCGATTTATCTTTCCGATATCGGAAAACTGACAGTCGAACAAATCGGTCTGCTGGGTTCTGCCTGGGGTATTGCGAGTATTGCTGGCTCTTTTTTAGGAGGATGGTTAACTGATAAAAAATCTGAGCGTGTGATTCTCACCGGTGGTTTTTTAATCATCACGTTGGGTATGGTAGCCATGGTGACAGCCGACTCTACTTTAGCATTTCTCGGCGCTCGTGTTCTCAATGGATTGGGGGTTGGTGTCCTCATGCCGTCATACAACTCCCTGATATCGAAAGTTGTGCCAGAGAATAAGCGCGGATTGGCATTTGGATTCTTCGGCACATCTTTGGGCATACTTTCCCTGCCAATGCCCTGGATCGGCGCAAAGTTATGGGAACTCTTCGCTCCTCAGACACCATTCTGGATCACCGCCATTGCCTGCGCCATAACCGTCCCAATCGCGTGGAAGAAATTTGTGATACCAAAGATTGAACAGGTCTCACCAATATCAGATGAGAATAATTCCGTTGCCAATCAATAA
>JACZIY010000760.1 GCA_014860845.1 Anaerolineaceae bacterium | reverse complement strand
TTTTTAACCCAACAGCCAACCAAGGAAATGCAGAAAAAATTCTGCCAGTCATTAAAGAGTTATTTGAAAAATACCAATTTGATTATGAATTAATTCTCACTGAGTATCCTGGACATGCATTGGAAATCGCCAGAGAACAAGCTGAGTCTGGTCGCAAAATCATCATAGCCGCTGGTGGTGATGGAACCATGAACGAGGTCATCAATGGTTTGATGAGAGCTGAAAACCATGAACAGAACAGAATTGTATTGGGCGTTCTTCCGGTCGGACGAGGAAATGATTTTGCATTTGGAATAGATATCACCAAAGATCTGGATAAAGCTGTTCAGGCAATTGTTAGCGGTAATACCAAAAAGATTGATATTGGGTTAGTCACTGGTGGAGATTATCCTCAGGGTAGATTCTTTGGTAATGGTGTCGGGTTAGGTTTCGATACAGTGGTAGGTTTTGAAGCTGCCAAAATCAAATGGGCACATGGAACAGCATCCTACCTGGTGGGATTAATTCGCACCATTTTTTTGTATCATACAGCACCTACCTATGAAATTAAATTGGATAATGAAACAATCACCCAACCATCCTTGCTGGTATCCATTATGAATGGCAAACGGATGGGCGGAACTTTTCATATGGCACCTAAAAGTGATCCGGGCGATGGATTTTTCAACTTATGCATTGCCAGCCAGGTACCACAGATCAAGATTTTACCTTTAGCTACGAAATTTATCAGCGGCACCCAGGAAGGACACCCTGCCATTCGAATGTTACAATCCCGCAGGGTCGTTGTGAAAGCAATTACCGGTAATATTCCAGCCCATGCAGATGGCGAAACGATTTGTTATGCAGGGTCGGAATTAAAGGTAGAGCTTATTCCTCAGGCATTAGATGTGATATCAATGGATGGGGTTTAGTCAATCATGCGACCTGGATTGAGGATTATGAACTGGTTCTTGCGATTTGTATTTCAAATCGTCTGCCGGATCAATCCAAAAGATTTCAAAAAAGTCCCGGTAGAAGGCCCCCTGATATTGGTGGGCAACCACATCAATTTTCTGGAAGTACCGGTTTTCTTACCGCATATTGATCATCCCAACGTGATTGGAATTGCAAAAAGGGAAACCTGGAAAAATCCCTTATTTAACTTTCTCTTCAACCAATGGGGGATTATCCCTATTGACCGTGGCATGGTAGATCGAGAAGCATTCCGGTTGACTGAGGAAGCCTTAAAAAAGGGCAAGGTAGTTGCTGTATCACCAGAAGGTACCCGCAGTAAAGATGGAAAATTGTTGCCAGGTAAACCAGGTGTGGTTGCCATCGCTGTTCGTACTAACGCTCCATTATTACCGATTGGTTTTTATGGGTATGAAAATTTCTGGCAGAATTTCAAACATTTCAAGAAAACAGATTTTAATATTGTGGTTGGAAAGCCATTCAAACTTAATTTGAATGGTATTGCATTGTCCCGCGA
>JACZIY010000759.1 GCA_014860845.1 Anaerolineaceae bacterium | reverse complement strand
TTGTGAAAGTCCTCTCATACACCAACAGCGATTCCGCTTCCTTGAGCTGGCAGGATGCTTCACAACTCGTTGTGGATGGTGATGCCGCCTTCAACATCATGGGTGACTGGGCAGAAGGTTTCTTCAAAGAATTAGGCAAAGAGCCAATGACCGAATTCGGTTGGGCTCCTGTACCTGGAACTTCTGGAATATTCCAATTCCTTTCCGATAGTTTCGTGTTACCCACTGGCGCTCCACATCGCGATACAGCCATTGCCTGGTTGACTGTAGCTGGCTCGAAAGAAGGTCAGGATGCATTTAACCCGGTCAAGGGATCTATCCCTGCCCGCAGTGATGGTGATAAAGCTTTATATGATGTCTATCTGCAATCTGCGATGGATGACTGGGCGAAAGATGTAGTGGTTGGTTCCTTAACCCATGGCGTCGTTGCCAACGATTCCTGGAAGAGTGAAATCGACACCGCTTTAGGTCTATTCCTCCTGGATCTGGATGTTGAAAACTTCCAAACCAGCCTGGTGGCTGCCTGTGTAGCCTCAGGACCTTGCAAATAATTCAAGTTACTAATTATTGGGAGGGGAATATCCCCTCCCAATAATTTAAGGTAAATCCTTTATTATCGGTAGGATAGTTATTGTATAAATAATTATCTTAATAGTAAGGAAGGTAACATGCGCATTAAAAGAGAGACTTTGCTATCGGTAGCTCTGGTCACTCCATCCATTATAGCCATTGCTATCTTTGTTTATGGTTTTATCGGATGGACTGCCCGTGTCTCTTTAAGTAAGTGGAAAGGCCTCTTACCCGACTATACCTGGGTGGGTCTGGATAACTTTAAAGGATTATTTCAGGATCCTCGCTTTCATATAGACATTCGCAACACCCTGATTTTTACTGTTATTTTTGTGATTGGTAGTCTAATTATTGGTCTTGGTCTGGCAATACTTTTAGATCAGAATATTAAAACAGAAGGTCTTTTTAGAAGTTTATACCTATTTCCAATGGCCATCTCGTTTATTGTGACTGGTGTGGTCTGGCGTTGGCTGATGAACCCAGCCATGGGTTCCCGAATGAGTGGCTTAAATTTGTTATTTGATACGTTAGGGTTGGATTTCCTGATCAACAAATGGTACACGACCCCAACCTGGGGGATTGCTTTTATCGCCATCCCGGCTATCTGGCAGATGTCAGGATATACAATGGCTTTATATCTTGGAGGGTTGCGAGGTATTCCGATTGAATTGCGTGAAGCAGCCCAGGTGGATGGCGCTAATGAGATTGAGATTTACCGGCACATTATCCTGCCATTATTGCGGCCAATTACCTTGAGCGCTATGATTATTCTAGGTCACATCTCTTTGAAAGTATTTGATTTAATTGTGGCTGTTTCTGGAAAACAATTGCCATTGGATGTACCAGCAATTTATATGTGGCAGGTAACTTTTGATGGATATTTCTTTGGAAGAGGTGCTGCCATTGGTATTCTATTGTTATTGAGTGTGGCTGTCTTAATTATTCCTTATCTGATTTACACGCTTAGAACGGAGGCGGAAGTATGAGAGCTCGATCCCGTTCTAATAAATGGCTGATCTATATTCCACTTATTCTGGCTGCATTATTCTACTTAATCCCGATGTATGTCATGTTGGTTACAGGATTGAAAGGATTTGAGGAAGTCAGTCTTAAAACCATGTGGGATTTTCCAAAAGCAATCAGGTTTGATAATTTTAGCGCAGCATATAAAGCGCTTGCTCCCTATTTATGGAATAGTTTCAATATGGTATTTCCTGCTGCGATTATTTCCTCCATTTTGGGTTCGTTGAATGGATATGTGCTGGCAAAGTGGAAATTTAAAGGTTCCGAAATCATCTTTCCTGCCATTCTCTTTGGTATGTTTATTCCCTATCAAAGTATTTTAATTCCGCTGGTTGAATTCATGCGAGAAATTAATCTGTATGGCGGACTTCCCGGACTGGTGCTTGCCCATGTAATTTACGGTATTCCCATCACGACGCTGACATTCCGCAATTATTACGCCACCATTCCGAAAGAACTGATCGAAGCCTCACGCATGGATGGTTGTGGGTTGTTATCATCGTACTGGCACATTCTATTGCCCATCTCTGCGCCGGCATTTGTGGTGGTAATCATCTGGCAATTTACATCCGCCTGGAACGATTTCCTATTTGCGGTGGTACTGACCAGCCCAACCTCCTGGCCGGTGACGGTAGCTCTCAATAATATGGCAGGCAGCCAGATCATTGCCTGGAATGTGCAAATGGCAGGATCCTTCCTGGCAGCTTTGCCTACACTGCTCGTTTATATTTTCCTGGGTCGATATTTCCTGCGAGGGTTGATGGCAGGTGCATTAAAGGGTTAGACTTTTCATTCCATCCTTTTTCCGAAAAATTACGCATCCAAATATAAAGATGCGTAATTTTTCGTTAGGCAATTCGAAGAAGAAAAAACGCAAAATTTTTATGGGGAAAATATTGAATTTACAATGGATAAGAGTTCTATTTCTGCGTTGTGAAGGTGTGATAACAACAAGGCGATCCTTCGTCGCCCTGATAATGTTCGGAAATGAATCCATCATTCGTTATAATAATGAGATCATGGCGTTCTTCGTCAACCTGGGTTTGGGTTATATTTTCACCCTCACCACTCTGCAGAATGTAATATCCCATGTAGGAACGTTTGTAAGTGTTATCTGCAATTTTGTTATAAACGTTACCAGCGTACGTCAGTTGATCACCATTAATATCCAAGCTTATCGACATGGTATTGCTGTCCACAGAGCAGGTACAACCGAAATTTGTCGCAGATACAGAATAATCTTGATCTTCACTCATGGCGCTCGCGATTTCTTCTGTGGAGGAATTGGACGTACTGGAAATTGCGGGCTCAGAATCAGTAGGGGGTATTGCTGGAGGAGCATTGTTTATGCTGGAACTTGATTCTTCGTTCTGTTTTTCCAAATTTTGGATAATGGTAAGGGATTGGCTTGCTGGATCCGGTGTTTCATCTACACGACCACTGGACCCAAGACAGGCCAGTGAAGTAAATAACACAAGCAAAATGATGATAAGTGTGATGATTTTTCTATTCATGTCCTCTCCTGGAA
>JACZIY010000758.1 GCA_014860845.1 Anaerolineaceae bacterium | reverse complement strand
GCAGTCCAGGCATGCGAAAATTCATGCACAGTAAATGCGATGACCAATGTGATTATTCGAATGATTAGTTTTGAAACAGAAAGACCCAGCATTTTTACCTAGATTTTTGATTATATCATGGGTGGTATAATCGTAACGTGTTACCAGAAATACGTTTACATGACCGGTTAATTCTTAGAAAACCTCATCCTTGTGGCAGCTATGAATGGGAAATTGTCAGACTTGGAGCGGATATAGGCCTGGTTTGCTGTCAATGCGGCAGGAAAGTCTTGCTTTCCAGAAGGGAATTAGCCAAGCGTATGAAGACATATCTTAAAAAAGAACCAGAAGCAACCAACGATGAGTAAAAAACCAAGTATTTTGTTTCTATTTTCTGATACTGGGGGGGGACACAGAAGTGCTGCTGAAGCAATTATTGAGGCAATCCATTTGGAATTTCCAGGGCAGTTTGATACCAGAATGGTTGATATTTTTCGTCAGTATGCTCCATTACCCTTAAATTATGCGCCAGATATTTATCCGCATTTATCGCGATACCCAAAAATGTGGAAATTAGGATATGAAGTCAGCGATGGTACCCGCAGAATCAGAGCTTTTTACGATGTGATGTGGCCATATTTACGAAGAGCAGTGCATCAATTATTAAAAGAAAATCCAGTAGATCTGATTGTCTCCGTTCATCAACTGGTGAATATCCCAATGTTAAGATCTCGCTCCCACATGAATATAAGATTTGTCACTGTTGTAACAGATTTAGTTTCCACACACTCTGCTTGGTACCATCCTGGAGCAGACCTGGTTATCGTTCCTACGATCCCTGCCAAGGAAAAAGCGTTAAAAAGCGGGCTACCGAATGAAAAAGTAATGGTGATTGGTCAACCTATCGCTGAAAAAAATATTAATCAAACGCAAAATAAAATTGAACTGAGAAATCGATTTGGTTGGGATACAGATCTATTGACTGTGCTTTTAGTAGGAGGAGGAGAAGGTATGGGAAATCTTGAAAGGCATGCATTGGCTGTTAATAATTCCCATCTTCCCATCCAATTAATTATCGTTGCAGGAAGAAATCATCAATTAAAAACAAAATTAGAAAAGCAAATATGGAATATGCCAACAAAAATTTACGCATTCGTTAAAGAAATGCCTGAATTTATGCAAGCATCTGATGTTTTGGTCACTAAAGCTGGACCAGGAACGATCAGCGAAGCTTTTATAGCAGGGTTGCCTTTGATTTTATATAGTAAGATGCCTGGCCAGGAAGATGGAAACGTCGGTTATGTTACTAATCAAGGTGCAGGAATTTGGGCGCCTAATCCTGACCAGTTGGTTGAAAGTTTACATAATTGGATAGACAATCCAGAAGAATTAAAAAATGTCGCATTAAAATCCACACAATTAGCTAAACCAAATGCATCTAGAGATATCGCCAAAGCCCTAGAAAAACAATTACGCATCTCAATCGATAATAGAAGCTAGAAAAGTGTATAATCATTTTTATGCCAATACTTGATCCATTCAGCCTGGAATTTTTTAGTAAAAGTGGGGAGCAAACTCGACGTTTGGGAACCCGTCTTGGCTCTGCTTTATTGATTGGGGATGTTATTTGTTTGGCTGGGGATCTGGGTTCAGGAAAAACAACTTTTACACAAGGTATTGCAAAAGGTTGGGGTTCTCTTGATATAGTAACAAGTCCTACATTTGTCATTGTGAACCAATATAAAAAACCAGAAGGAACGATTCTTCATCACATGGATGCTTATCGATTAGAAAGTGCTGAGGATGCGTTTAACCTTGATATCGAGTACATGTTCCAATCAGGAGCTTTAGTTATTGAGTGGCCGGATCGAATAAAAGCTGCTTTACCAGAAGAATATCTCTGGATTGATTTAACCTGGGTTGATGAATTCCAAAGAAGAATGGTTTTTACTCCAGTCGGAGATCGATATAGATCATTGTTAACTGCTTTTCGGCAAAAAGCGTTTGGAGGTTAAGATTCAATGTTATTGGCAATCGATAGTTCAACGCAGACGGTTGGAATTGCTTTATTTGATGGCTCACAGGTTATAGGAGAAATTATCTGGCAGACAAGGAGTCATCATACTGTTGAATTATCACCAGCCATTGATGAGTTATTTAAGAAGTGTGGAATCAATTACGCTCAATTGAAGGGACTTGCAGTAGCTGCCGGACCTGGTTCTTTCACGTCCTTGAGAATTGGTTATGCGATCGTTAAGGGTCTGGCATTATCGTTGCATATTCCAGCTGTAGCAATCCCAACTCTTGATATCTTAGTTGCAGCACAACCATTGCGAGATATTCCAATGTATGCGTTACTTCAATCTGGGCGAAACCGATATGCAGTCGGAAAATATAATCATCAAGCGAAGGGGTGGGTACCTGATGGTGAAATTGTTATAAAGAAAATCGATGAAATATCTGAATTAGCCACATCACCAACAATGCTTTGCGGAGAATTGTCTCCAGATGATCGGCATTATTTATTGAAGAATAATAAGAATTTTATTTTGGCATCACCTGTGCAGTCACTAAGAAGACCTTCTTACCTGGCTTATTTAGCATGGCGGAAATTAAAATCTGGAAAATTAGAAGACGTTCGCTTTCTATCACCTATATATATTCATGTAGCGAATCCAATATCTTAACCCGGGAGATTTCATTTGATGCTATTGTTCAGACAAATGGAACTAGAGGATTTAGAAACTGTTAAATTTATCGATAAATTAGCTTTTCCAAATCCATGGCCAGAAAATGCATTTCAATATGAACTTGAGAAGAACACAAACGCCAGATTGTGGGTTGCAGAATTAGAGGATGAAGGTAAATCTACAATAATTGCTTTAGCTGTCATCTGGCTTATTTTGGACGAAGCTCACATTGGAACTTATGCGATTCATCCGGAATATCAACAAAGGGGATTTGGAAAGCAATTTTTAGCATTTATTGGAAAACAATTAATATCTGAAAATATAACGAAAATATTTTTGGAAGTAAGGCAATCCAATCATACCGCTATTCATTTATATCAAAAATTTGGATTCACAATTGATGGTGAAAGGAAAAATTATTATCGTGATAATGG
>JACZIY010000757.1 GCA_014860845.1 Anaerolineaceae bacterium | reverse complement strand
TGGTGGGGCGATGAGCAAACTTCCTATCCAGATTTACCCATCTTTGAGGAGCTTGAAAACGGTTATTACTTTGCAGATTATAAAGAACGTTGGAATATCCACTATTCACGGGCGATCGAAAATCAGTTGGATGTATTTCATTTGCCATTTCCACATAGAACGACCATTGGGCGTGGTAATAGAACCATTGCCGATGGACCCATCGTAAAAATGGTGGGAGACGAAATGCAAATCTGGGTTAACAATCGTGTTGATAATGGAAGCACTTCGAAGCGCGCGAGTGATTTACCCGAACCCACCAGGCCCCCATTTTTACATTTTCGATTTCCGCATTTATGGCAAAATCACATTTCGGATGATATGCGCATTACGGTTTATTTCACGCCCATCGATAATGAAAACACGATGATGTATACCCGTTATTATCAAAGTTTCGTCAAAGTACCAATTTTAGGTCACTTTATTTCCTGGATGACCAGTATTTTCAGTATCATCATCCTTCATCAGGATAAAAGGGTAGTAGAAAAGCAAATCCCAACCAAGTCAGATTTGAAGATGAATGAAAAATTGATTCCTGCGGACCAACCCATCATTCTCTATCGTAGATCTAGGAAAGAACTACAAGACAAATCAATGAAATAGCTATGATTATCGTAAAATCTTCATTTGATTCGAAAATGGAAAAAATGTTGGTAAAATGAAGTGAATTCTACAACAACCATTGCTCTTCTGGGGTGAAATTGTTGGCAGAAAAATTTCTAACGTAGGAATTCGGTATAATATTTTTTTATGGAAAATGGACATTCTTTCGCCCCTCTATTGCTGGTGCTTTTGCTGGCCTTCAGCGTACCACTGCTCCTATCTCGTTTCAAAAAGCTGCTCCTGCCGGTGGTGGTAGGCGAAATTCTAGCTGGAATCCTGGTTGGGCGCAGCGGGTTCGGCTGGGTGGAAGGTCAAGATCCTGTGCTCAGCCTTTTGGCCGAATTCGGCTTCGTCTTCCTGATGTTTATATCCGGGATGGAAATCGATCTTTCCAATATCGGTATGCCTGGGGGTCGTAACCGCAAGAAGAATTCATCAAATTCGCATAACAACCGACCTAAATGGATTAGCCCAATAAGCCTGGGTCTTATAAATTTTTTCCTTACCCTTATCTTTTCAGGAATAATCGGGATGGGAATGGTGGCTGGCGGTCTGGCACGTAACCCTTGGATGATCGCATTGATTTTATCAACCACCTCTTTAGGCGTGGTGCTGCCAGTACTCAAGGAAGCTGGGCTTTCTACCGGGCGCTTTGGGCAAACGGTACTCATTGCTGCACTGGTGGCAGATTTTGCCACCATGTTGTTGATCACGGTGTTGGTAGCAGTCATCTCCCACGGAATAACGTTAGATATTTTATTGATCGGCTTATTGTTTGTGGGTTTCTTCCTGGCTTACCGCATAGGTAATCTGTTTTTCAACCGCCTGAAACCGGTACGGCGAGCCATTGAAGAATTAAGTCACGCTACAACCCAGATAAAAGTTCGGGCAGCTTTTACCATCATGTTGACCTTTGTGGTATTAGCCCAAATACTGGGAACTGAATTGATTTTAGGCGCTTTTCTAGCAGGTGCAGTTGTCTCCATGCTGCGCACGCCGGACGATGAGAATCTGACCACACAACTTGAGGCCATTGGCTTTGGTTTTTTCATCCCTATCTTTTTCATTAAGGTTGGTTTGGATTTCAACCTGCAGCTACTCCTGGCTTCACCGCAGAACCTGGTACTGGTTCCGGCTTTGTTGGTAGCAGCTCTATTGGTAAAATTTCTTCCTGCGCTTGTTTTCCGCCTCTGTTTTTCCTGGCGAGAAACCTTTGCAGCCGGCGCAATCCTTTCTTCGCGGCTATCTTTGATCATCGCTGCTTCGGCCATCGGCTTGCGCTTGGGCATCATCTCCGAAAGCGTAAACTCTGCCATTATCCTGGTAGCGATCATTACCGTGACCCTTGCGCCAGTTGCATTCACTGCTCTGATACACCGCGGGAAGGCCGGAACCAAACGCCCTGTCCTGGTAGCAGGTGCCAGCGAGTTAGGAATTCAGGTAGCAACACAATTATCCAGGCATCAAGACCAGGTTGTAGTCATTGATTTTGATGAGAAAAGAGTTGCCTTGGCTCGCCAGCGCGGGTTGCAATCCATCTGCGGGAGGATCGAGAAAGCATCACCTGAAATCGATGCAGCACTGAATAGTGCCCAGGCTTTAATTTGCACATATGGTGATCCAGAATTAAATTATCAGGTGTGTAAACAGGCTCGTACCGTATATGGGATTGATCAGGTGGTTTCGTATATTGACAACCCAAATGATTTGATCCGTTTTGAGCTTCTCGGGGTAACCGCGGTAAACGCCGCTCTTGACCGCGCCACCCTGCTGACATTAGCCATCCGCAACCCGGCTCTTTATCAATTGTTTTCCAACAGCGAGCCTAACAAAGAAATTCGCGAAATAGAGTTCAACAACCCCAAATATGAGAACAACAGGCTGCGTGAACTCTCCCTCCCAGGAGATGTGCTGGTCGTGGCTTTATACCGCCATGGGGAACTGATTGTTCCTCATGGTAATACACAGATCGTAACCGGCGACCATCTTACTTTAATGGGTTCGTTAGAGCATATCGAAGCGACGCTGCCAATTTTTAATTTGTGAAATTCCAAAACTGATATCATATCGGAGAAAATTTGGTTATCCATCAGCATTTGGGACACAAGGATCTTTCAGTTTCCGTCGGAAATATCGAAAAGAAAGCACCCTATCAGCCCGAAAATAAATTGCACTCATGGCACGCAATCCGAGCATGTTCAGTTTATTAAGTTCAACTTCCGATCAAAGAGAATTACAGGAATTGACTATTCGCAATTCTGAGTTGGCAGGTCAAAAAAACGTGATGTCATCCTGCCGGGTGATTCTTTGATTCTATCGATCAAGCGTGATAATGAAATTTTGATCCCGCATGGCAGCACGCGGTTGGAATTGGATGATCAGGTATCCATATTGGTAGATAATTCATATTCATATAATGTTATGGATTTATTTCAACATCACATCGAGCGATAGAGCAGAAATGTCTTCGAAACACATCCTCAAACCGAATTCCAAAAATTAGATTAAGAATTTAATCAAGTAGAATTTTCTATCATTCATCAATCTTGTACATCTAATTGAATTATCGCTCAGAAATATATAGATTATTCTCACAGGTATTCAAATGATGTGGAGGTGTACATGAATAGTGTTGATAAAGCATTTGAAACGCAATTATCGAATATCCAGAAAAAAACTGATAAAACGCTGGATGAATTGTTCGCCATGATCAAGAACAGTGGATACGAAAAACATGGGGAAATTCGTGACTATGTGAAAAACGAATTCAATTTGGGATTCGGAGATGCCAACACTCTGGCACATGTTTTTAAGAAAGCCCAGGAGGCACCAGCGGAATCATTTGATGCTCTCACCACTAAAGTTGATGAAATTTATTCCGGTTCCCGAGAACCTTTACGTCCGATGCATGATGCTATCATGAAAGCCTTTGCCCAATTGGGGGATTTCGAAATCTCACCCAAGAAAACCTACCTGAGCCTACGCAGGAAAAAGCAATT
>JACZIY010000756.1 GCA_014860845.1 Anaerolineaceae bacterium | reverse complement strand
GTTGGGGGTTAGGTGTTCCCCAATCTTCCGGGCTACTTTCCAATATTCGCAACTACGCTCGTAAGCAATTTTTGAAATCATTCAACAGTGTGATTGCCTACAGCGAAAAAGGAGCTCAGGGTTATATTCAGGCTGGATTTGACCCAAAGAATGTTTTTATCGCAATGAATGCCACTGCAGCTTCCCCGCAAAATCCCCCGCCAAATCGCGTAATTTGGCATGAGGATTACACTCCCATTCTATTGTATGTCGGCAGATTACAGCCCAGAAAACGATTGGATTCACTCATCCAGGTTTGTTCCCAATTACCCGAGAAAATCCAACCAAATTTATGGATTGTTGGGGATGGGGTTATTCGTTCTGAATTAGAAATGCTGGCTGCCAAAACGTATCCCAAAACGAAATTTTGGGGGGAACGATTTGGAGCAGAATTAGATTCAATTTTCGATCAGGCTGATTTATTTGTCTTACCCGGAACAGGTGGTCTGGCAGTACAACAGGCCATGGCACATGCACTTCCGGTAATTGTAGCCGAAGGGGACGGGACTCAATCTGATCTTGTGACCGATGAAAATGGGTGGAATATTCCACCCAAAGATCCAAAAGCGTTAAAGAATGCCATTTCATCAGCACTTAGTTCTCCAGAAAAGTTACGTCAAAAGGGGCTGGCAGCTTATCAAACAGTTAAAACCAGTGTGAATATTGACCATATGGTCTCTGTTTTCATTAAAGCCAGTAAGGATGCTTTTTTGCAGGGGAAATCCTAAGTGAACACCCACATCCTATTAATCGCAGACGGTCGCAGTGCCACCACAAAAAGATGGATCGATATGCTCCACTCGCTTGATTTTCGGGTTTCGCTGGTGTCCACATATCCTTTGTCCTCGAAGCCGGATGTGGAGAAGGTCTTCATCTTACCCGTTGCCTTCAGTGCTGCCGGAGAAGATAGCAAAAAATCCTTGCAAAATAACTCGAGTAATCGATCTGGAAAAAATTGGAAGAAGGCATTGATTCAACACGCACGGCCGATTGTAATGAAAGTTCGCTATCTGCTAGGTCCAACCACCTTATCAAATTATCAGAAAGAGTTGTTGTCCATTATTTCTGATATCAAACCCGATCTGGTACACGCTTTGAGGATCCCATACGAAGGCATGCTGGCCAGTATTACCCCCCAGGAAATTCCTTTGCTGGTTTCTGTATGGGGAAATGATTTTACATTGCATGCCAATGCGAATCGTAAGATGAAGAATCTTACAGAGCAAGTGATGCAAAGGGCAGATGGAATTCTTGCTGATGTAAACCGTGATATCAACCTCGCCCATCAATGGGGATTCTCAGAAAACAAACCTTCCCTGGTTGTGCCTGGGGGGGGTGGTATTCTGTTCAATGAAATTGAGGCAGCTAAACTAGTAGTAAATCCTGACCTGCACTTCCCATTGGATGCTCCTGTAATTATCAACCCACGCGGCATTCGGGCTTATGCCCAGACGGATGTTTTCTTCCAATCCATTCCTCTGGTTCTCAAAAAACTCCCGAATGCTATTTTTATTTGTCCAGGGATGGAGGGTAAACCTGAAGCTCATCAATGGGTGGAACGATTGCGGATAAAAGAACATGTCTTCTTATTACCAACTTTGCCACAGGATATCTTGTGGTCCACCTTTCACCACTCACAAATATCCGTTTCCATCACCACCCATGATGGAACCCCCAATACTTTATTGGAAACAATGGCATGTGGTTGTTTTCCAGTCGTTGGCGATATTGAGTCCCTGAGGGAGTGGATTACCCCCGGTGTGAATGGATTTCTTGTTTCACCTCATAGACAACAAGAACTATCAGACGCAATTGTTACTGCTTATGAGAACCCTGAAATCAGACGGAAAGCAAAAATTATCAATAAAGAATTAGTAATTTCCAGGGCAGATTCCGAGTTGGTTCGAAATCGACTGGCTCAATTTTATAGCAAGTTCAAATCAAATAATTCATCCCATACATCACTTTGAAATAACTTTACAATATCGGGATTTGTAAATAATCCCCTTACAATCACCTAACAACAGCGCCCTGGATTGCCTGCTGCATGCTATTTTTACTCTGAAATACGTACATAAGTACTGTAGGAGTAAAAATGAAGTTAATTTCAACAAGAATTATTCGAATAATCATGTTGCTCGGAGTAATCGTTTCGATGGGTTTTAATATTCTTCAAGTAAATGCCAACAGTGACAACCCACTTGTAATTACATCAATTGATCGAAGTATCGATATCCCATTTTCAGTAACCAAACAGGATTTGGGAGTTGCCAGAACCCAAAAAGTAAGTTTAAATACGACCGCTTTTGAAGCAATAGCTCAAAATTTATTTACCGATAAGAACGCAAAACAAACAGCCCGTTTCCAAATTTTTCCTGATCTGGCCTTTGATTCTACTTTCGATAAAATTGAACATACAATTCATTCAGGATATATTATGTCCGGAAAATTAAACAATGATCCGGATAGTTCCATTAATGTCGTTTCAACCGAAGGGATTGTCAGTGCCAACCTCGAATTTCACGGAAAACAATATCATCTAAAAGACAACGGTCAGGGTTCCTATTATTTCGAAGAAGTGGACCAGACACAATTTCCTGATGAATTGGATATTGTTCCTGAATTATCTGAATCCGTGGATGGAGTCTTCGAGCCTTTGGTGGATACTACTTCAGCAGATAATGGATTAATGATTGATGTTCTGGTTGTTTATACCTCCGCAGCCCGTTCAGGTGCAGGTGGAACTACCAATATGCTCAACCTGATAAATCTTGCTGTCAGTGAAACGAATACAGGGTACGAACGCAGCGGAATTTTTTCCAGAATGAGATTGGTGCATACCGCTGAAATTAATTATGATGAAGCCATCTTATCCACAAGTACTGGATGGGGAACCGCACTTTCACAATTAACCAATCAAGATAATGCGATTGATGAAGTACGAAATTTGCGCAACACCTATGGAGCTGATCTTGTGGTGATGATTGTCAACAACATGACTTACTGTGGCATTGGCTGGTTGATGACCCCTGGTTATACGTACGATTCAGTGGGTAATAGCCTGGTTTCCCGTGCCTGTACCACCGGATATTATTCTTTCGCTCACGAGACCGGACACAATATGGGTGCTCACCATGATCGTCTAAATACTGGTGGCGGAACAGCCATGTACAGTTATTCATATGGCTATCAAGCTTCGGATTCCAGCTTCAGGACGATTATGTCTTACAACTGCGCTGCTGGATGCCCACGAGTCAACAACTGGTCTAACCCAGAAGTTCTTTATAATGGAAAACCAACCGGTGTCATTTCGACAGCCAGTAACAGTGCGGATAACCGTCTGACATTAAATAACACAGCCCCGATCGTATCAAATTTCAGGGCAACAAAAGTAGTACCAGTAGCACCAACAAACCTGTTTATTCAGGATGTAAAATCATCAGATATATCCGAAACATTCACAGACAATAGCACGGACGAATTGGGTTTCAAAGTGGAACGCTCATCGGATGGGGTTACCTGGTCATCATTCCTGACTTTAGCAGCCAACACAACATCATTCGTGGATGAGAGTCCAGTTTGTGGTAGCCAATTCTTTTATCGGGTTTATGCATATAACCAGAATGGTAATTCTTCCTATAGTAATATAGCCACTACAGGATTGATAAATTGCAGTCCTCCAGCACCTCTGACTGATATCAAAGTCCTGCCGTCCATTTCTAGCATTACACTAGACTGGCAGACAACCAATGACAATATAACTTATCTTGTCCAAGTTCAGGATGAACTTACACGTTCGATGGCGTTGGATCAAGGACTTGAAATAAGTCAACTACCCATCACACTTTCCGGATTGGAAAAAGGGACCACATATATTATCACCATCACTGCTACAAATGACTTTGGCACGACGGTTAATGAGCCGATAACAGTGCAAACAATGTCCGAAGTGATATATCTGCCTTTGACATCAAAACAATAATAAAACTAGTATTAAAATCCTAAAAATGGGTTTGCTTGATCTGTGGTTGAGCAAGCCTGTTCATTTTTTTGTTTTTGACCGCATCCATCAGGTATACTAGACAATATGAAATCTTATTCCCGTTAAAGGAGGTCATTTTATGGGATCTGAAGGTAAATTTAAATTAACTTATGGGACAATGTTCAGTCCACCCGAAGAGTTTCACAGCGCATACGAGTCAAATCTGGCTGCATTACGAAGGACGTTTGGCCAGGAATATTCAATGATCATCGGTGGAAAAGAGGTATTTGCCAGCGAAAAATTTGAGAATCGCTCGCCCATTAACACCAATCAGGTATTGGGGATATTCCAAAAAGGCAACGAGAAAAATGCCAATGATGCCATCGCAGCAGCCCAAAAAGCATATCAAACCTGGCGGAAAACTCCCTGGCAGGAAAGGGTAAGATTGCTTCGAAAAGCTGCGGATCTGATTGAAGAGCGCAGTTATTATATCGGTGCTGCCATGTCCCTGGAGGTTGGAAAAAACCGCATGGAGGGTATTGGTGATGCAGTTGAAACAGCTGAATTAATTCGTTACAGTTGCGAGCAATTGGAAAAAAATAATGGATTTGAAATCCAGATGGGTAGCGATCCATTTGTTGGATTGAAATCAACGAATCTTTCCGTAATGAAACCGTATGGCGTCTGGCTGGTGATCAGCCCATTCAACTTCCCGGGTGCATTAACAGGGGGACCTGCTGGCGCAGCCATGGTAGCTGGGAATACCGTTGTTATGAAACCGGCGACAGACACTCCTTTGACACCTTACTTGCTGGCCAAAGCCTTTTTAGATGCCGGTATTCCGGATGGTGTCTTTAATTTCGTGACCGGACCAGGTAGCACCCTGGGGAATGCCCTGGTGAACAATCCGGATGTGGCAGGAGTTACTTTCACCGGTTCTTTTGATGTTGGCATGGGAATTTTCCGAACTTTTGCCCAGAATGCTCGCTATGTTCGACCAACCATTCTGGAATTAGGCGGTAAGAATCCCACCATCGTCTCCAGAAATGCAAATATCGAGGATGCAGCCTTAGGAATTGTACGTTCTGCGTTTGGATTACAGGGACAGAAATGTTCTGCTTGTTCCCGAGTGCTCGTCGAAGAATCCGTTCACGATCAACTTGTTGAGCGCATGGTTGAACTTACTGAAAAACTAGCCATTGGTGATCCTACCGAACGCAGTATTTTTATGGGACCGGTGATCAATAAAAATTCCTACAAAGATTTCCAGGATTTTTCAGCTGAACTATCTCAGGCTGGGCGCCTTCTGACCGGTGGCAAAGTTCTGACCGATGGAAATTATGCCAACGGTTATTTCGTTACCCCAACACTATTTGCTGATGTTCCATTTTCACATCGCTTATGGAAATACGAAATGTTCCTGCCCATCACTACAATTGGTAAGATCAGGAATCTCGAAGAGGGTATGCAAATCGCCAATGATGTGGATTACGGACTCACATCAGGGTTCTATGGAACCAATGAAGAAGCACAATGGTTCTTTGACAATATTGAAGCGGGTGTAAACTATGCCAACCGGCCACAGGGTGCAACAACCGGTGCATGGCCAGGATTCCAACCGTTTGGCGGCTGGAAGGGTTCGGGAGCCACTGGAAAGAACGCTGGTGGTGTCCATTATTTACAGATGTACATGCGCGAACAGGTTCATAATCTGGTAAAAAAAATATAGTCCATTTAGAAACTCTGTATTAGAATAATGCTGTCCTACAAGAGGGCAGCATTTTATTTATGAATGAATTAAGATTTAAATTTGGAAAATTTTTTATTATCCTTGGGGGACTCTTTTTGCTATTGTTTGTTTTCTCAATGATTGCAGATAGCGTGAATTTTTACCTGATTATCACTGGCATATTGCTCATTCTTTTTGGTACAATCTTAAGAAAGAAAACGAAGGCTAAAGAATCAGAACCTGATGTATCTGATTCAAAAAAGAACCGTCGGGGAAAATACCAGAATTCCAGGTTCAGAGATCATGATGAACAGGAAGATCGACAATCCAGACGATCAAGAAGATCCTAAATCCACAACAAAAGAGAAAAACAATGTCAAAACTACATACATTATCAGAAGCCATTCAAAAATACGTTCACGATGGTGATGTTATCTATGCAGCTGGTTTCACGCACATGATTCCATTTGCCGCAGCGCATGAAATTATCCGCCAAAAGAAAAGGGGTCTTACTGTTGCTCGCGCTACACCTGATCTTATCTATGATATGCTCACAGCTGCCGGTTGTGTTAAGAAAGTAATTTTTTCATATATGGGCAATCCTGGTGTGGGATCTTTACGTATCATGCGAGATGCGATTGAAAAAGGAGAACTGGATTGGGAAGAATATTCTCATTTTGGAATGATCTCAAGACTGCAAGCCGGTGCGACGGGCTTACCCTTTATGCCTATGAATCAAACAGGTGCTCCCAGTCTGGAGAAAGCCAACCCCAATATCAAAAGGATCACTGACCCATTTACGGGAGCAGAGGTGATTGTAGTCCCTCCCTTGAATCCTGATGTGGCAATTGTTCATGTTCAACGTTGTGATCAACATGGGAATTCACAAATTTGGGGAATAGTGGGCGAACAAAAAGAAGCTGCTTTTGCCTCCAAACATGTCATTATCACAGCCGAAGAGATTGTGGAGGAAGATATCATCCGCAGTGACCCAAACCGCACCGTAATACCTTCCATCATTGTCGATGCAGTCTGCCATGTGCCATTTGCTGCCCATCCTTCTTATACGCAGGGGTATTACGACAGAGATAATCCTTTTTATCTGGCCTGGGATGAAATCAGTCAATCCGCCGAAAAGATACAAAACTGGCTAAATGAATGGGTATATGGTGTGAAAGACCGCGAAGAATATTGGAAAAAACTGGGTGAAGAAACGCACACCAGATTAAAAGTCAACCCCCGATTGAGCTCACCCATTGACTATGGAGATTATTGATATGAATTACAACAACGCTGAATTAATGACAGTCAACGCAGCCAGGTTACTGCGAGATGGAGATGTAGTCTTTGTTGGGGTTGGTCTTCCCAATCTGGCTTGCAACCTTGCCCGTAGAACCCATGCCCCCAATCTGGTCATGATTTACGAAGCAGGTGTTATTGGAGCACGTCCTTCTCGCCTGCCGCTCTCCATCGGAGATCCCTGTCTTGTCAGTGGCGCTACTGCCGTCTGCAGTATGTATGACATTTTCAGTTTCTATTTGCAAAGAGGGAATGTGGATGTGGGTTTTCTGGGGGGCGCTCAAATTGACCGCTTTGG
>JACZIY010000755.1 GCA_014860845.1 Anaerolineaceae bacterium | reverse complement strand
GTTTTATGGAGAGATCAAACACCCATTGGTGATTTGGGAGAGATTTTTCAATTGCTGGGACACCACACTATCAAATTTACCTTTGCGACCAATAACAGTACAAAATCCCCATCTGAATATCAGGAGAAGTTGGAAAGGTTTGGGATTAAGGCACAAGAAGAACAAGTTATAACATCTGCGACAACACTGGCAAAAATGCTAAAAGAAAAATATCCAGATGGTGGACCTGTTTACATTCTGGGAGAAAATGGGCTGCGCGAAGCATTGCAAAAAAACGGTTTTTATCATCGTGATCGAAATGTCTTGGCAGTTGTTGGTGGAATGGATCGCCAAATCAACTATGATAAATTAAGGATCGCCACTTTGCTTTTACAACAGGATGTTGACTTTTATTACACAAATGCGGATACTACCTTTCCAACACCGGAAGGAATCATTCCAGGTGCTGGATCCATTTTAAGAGCATTGGAGATTGGTAGTGGAAGAAATGCAATTCTCGCTGGAAAACCAAAACCAAAAATGTTTGAAATTGCCATGAATATAATCAATGCATCAACGGAATCAACTTTGGTAATCGGTGATCGATTAGATACTGACATACTTGGGGGTCTTGAAGCAAATTGTCTCACTGCCTTGGTTTTGACAGGCATTTCCTCATTAGAAGATTTAGAAACCTCCGCATACAAACCTCATTATGTTTTTGATAATTTATCAGATTTGGCAGATCACCTCATTCGGAATAATTGGGAAATATAACAATGAAAACGATATTCTATGATTTATCTTATGTGCAATTGCAGGATGTGATCATTAATGAACTTAAACAACCGTCATTTCGAGTGAACCAGATTTGGTCGGGAGTATACAAGAATTTATGGTCCAAACCGGAGGATTTTTCCAATATTCCAAAAACATTAAGAGAAAAACTGTTTGATCTTTATGAATTTCAACCCATGATTCCCCTCCAATCCTTGAAGTCAAATGATAAAGAAACAGAAAAAATCTTATTCCAATTACAGGACCATAAAGCAATTGAGACGGTTTTAATGAAATACGAACAGCGACGCACCCTTTGTATTTCTACACAAGCCGGCTGCGCTATGGGCTGTGTTTTTTGCGCAACGGGACAAATGGGATTTACTCGTCACTTGACTTCAGGAGAAATCGTAGAACAGGTATTATATTTTGCAAGGCAATTGAAAACCGATGATGAAAAGGTTACCAACATTGTATTGATGGGTATGGGCGAACCGTTTCATAACTATGATGCTACGATGAAAGCCATTGACTGCCTTGGTGATCCGAACGGTTTCGGGTTAGGCGCAAGAAGATTTACCATTTCAACGGTAGGATTGGTGCCTATGATCAAACGCTTCGCCGATGAAAAAAGACAGGTAAATCTGGCAATTAGTTTACATGCTGTGGATGATTCTGAGCGATCATCCCTCATGCCCGTCAATAAAAAATATCCAATCCAGGATGTCATTGATGCCTGTAAATACTATATCGAAAAGACTAATCGCAGAATTACTTTCGAGTGGGCATTGATTGCTGGGAAAAATGATAGTGAACAAACAGCCCAAAAATTGGCCTACTTGCTAAAAGGTTTATTGTGTCATGTGAATGCCATACCACTGAATCCAACCAGCCAATCCACCTATCAGGCTTCAGACAGAGAACAGACGATTAAATTCCAAAAAGTATTAGAAAAAAATGGAATTCCTTGCACTATTCGACTTCGGCGAGGTATTGATATCCAGGCAGGTTGTGGACAGCTGGCGATCCATCATTCGAGTTGACCATATGTTATAATTTCACGCTATGGTAGATTTTCTCAGTAAATGGAAAAATGGGTTAGAACGGACCAGAAAAGTAGCGTTTGGACGGCTGGCAAATTTTTTTGGAGCAACAGAAATCTCAGTGGATACCTGGGATGAACTCGAATCTGTGCTGATTCAGGCAGATATTGGAATCGATACAACTGGGACGATCATCGCTGATTTGATTAATAAAGTTGAAATTGAAGGAATCATCACTACAGCTGATTTACGACAACATCTAGCACTTGAACTTCAGTCAAAACTTATCGTGCCGGAAATCCCCGATTTTTCCGCTCAAAAACCTGCTGTCATCATGGTTGTAGGAGTAAATGGATCGGGAAAAACGACAACACTGGCCAAATTGGGAAAGAAATTCAAAAATCAGGGGAAGAAAGTCCTCTTTGCAGCAGCCGATACCTACCGTGCGGCAGCGGTTGAACAGCTAGAAGTTTGGGGAGATCGCCTGGGTATACCGGTCATCGCCGGCCAACCCAATGCCGATCCTGGAGCTGTTGCCTATGATGCAGTTCAGGCAGGGATTTCCAAACAATATGATCTTGTGTTTGTTGATACAGCCGGTAGATTGCATACCCGTTTCAATTTGATGGAAGAATTGAAAAAAGTAAATCGTGTCATCAGTAAAGCCATGCCTGGAGCGCCTCATGCAACCTGGCTAATTCTGGATGCGACTACCGGTCAAAATGCGCTGATGCAAGCTCGTGCCTTCAAAGAAGCAGTTAACATCAATGGTGTCATTCTCACGAAATTGGATTCATCTGCAAAAGGCGGAATGGCATTCGCAATTCAAAAAGAACTTAATTTACCCATTTTTTATGCTGGTTTAGGTGAAAAACCAGAAGATTTTCAAGAATTCGATCCGGCTGCATTTGTTGACGGATTGTTAAATTAATCGGAGTAGTTATGCAAGATTTAATTGATCGCCTGGCAAACAATATTGTCAAAATCAACGATCTTCTGGAGCATCTTTGACTTACCTGAAAAGAAGTCAAGACTTTCAGAGTTAGAAAAGCTAGCAGAAAATCCTAACCTTTGGGAAGATCGTGAAAAAGCTCAAGGGATATTAAAAAAAATCGTCGACCTCCGTGGAGAAATCCAGGATTTAGAGAAGCTAAAATTACAAATCAATGACTCGCATGATTTAGCTCTATTGGGCGATGAATCAATTCGTCCGGATCTCGAAAAAGAATTGAATGAAATTGATCACAAACTAGACCAACTCGAGTTAAGCACACTTCTTTCAGAAGAATACGATCATGGGAGTGCACTATTGGCAATTCATGCTGGTGCAGGTGGAACCGATTCTCAGGATTGGGCTGAAATGTTGGAAAGAATGTATCTCAGATGGGCAGAAAAGAATAATTTTCAAGCAGAGATTCTCGATAGATCTGTTGGCGAAGAAGCTGGTATCAAGAGTGTAACCATCGCGATCGATGGCCGATATGCTTATGGATACTTAAAATCAGAAAAAGGAGTCCATCGATTAGTAAGATTATCTCCATTTGACGCTGCACACCGCCGACATACTTCATTCGCTCAGGTAGAAATCTTGCCAGACATTGATCAAGACCATATGCCTATCGAAATTCCACAAGAGGATGTTCGTATTGACGTTTTTAAATCATCTGGCGCAGGTGGACAGAATGTTCAGAAAAATAGTACCGCCATCCGCATACTTCACATTCCAACCGGCATCATTGTTACCTGTCAAAATGAACGCTCCCAGTTACAGAATCGAGAGAATGCCTTTCGTGTTTTAAAAGCAAAATTACTCGAAATAAGAAGAGTTGAGCAGGAAAAGGAATTATCCAAATTACGAGGAGTTTATCAAAAAGCTGAATGGGGGAGTCAAATAAGATCTTATGTGTTGCACCCCTATCAACTGGCAAAGGATCATCGTACAGAATTTGAGGTAGGGAATGTCAACGCGGTATTGGACGGTGATCTGAACGGATTTATTGAAGCGTATCTCAAGTACAATATCGAATAAAAACCCAGGTTGTGTACAAAAAGACAAACCTCTTCAACTTCGAGAGGTTTGTCTTTTTTGTCACCTTTAGATTAGTCCAGAATAGCAGCCAACTCGATCAATGATTTATCAAGCGTCTTTTTATTCGCGACGACTTCTGCTAATGGAGTATAGGTAATCTTTGATTGCATCCATCCGGTTAAAACACCATAAATTCCATTTGCCAGTGCTTCTACTGCCCCTGATCCTAAACGACTGGCCAATAATCGATCATATGCAGAAGGATCGCCACCACGCTGAATGTGGCCAAGTATCGCTACACGCAAATCAAATCCAAGCGTTTCATGATGATCTTTAAAATAATTGGATAATTTCTCGGCATTATAATCAGCACCTTCAGCCACAATGACAATAGCGTGTGCTTTTCCTTTTTCATATGCCTCTTCTATTTGCTTCGCAATTTCCTCGGGCTTGGTTGGAACTTCGGGGATAATTACTGCCTCCGCCCCACCAGCGAGCGCTGTCATCAAAGCAAGATATCCACAATCCCTTCCCATAACTTCCAATAAGAATGCTCTCTGGTGAGATGATGCAGTTATTTTCAATCTGTCCACAGCTTCCAAAGCAATATTGAGAGCAGTATCTACTCCAATGGTGATTTCAGACCCATACAAGTCATTATCAATTGTTGATGCAACACCAACAACAGGAAAACCTAATTCTGAAAGCTTGAATGATCCAGTTTGTGATCCATTTCCTCCGATCACAACCAACCCGTCTATTCCCATAGAATTTAAGTTTCTGATTGCTTTTTTCTGCCCGGCTTCGGTTTTGAATTCCAAAGACCTGGCGCTCCCCAACATGGTGCCACCTCTTTGCATGATCCCACCAACGTCCCTCGGACCTAGATGGATAAAATTCCCTGCTAGGAGTCCAGAGTATCCATTCTTAACTCCATAAACTTCCCATCCTTTTGAAGCTCCCGAGCGAACAACTGCACGAATCGCAGCATTCATTCCGGGTGCGTCTCCACCACTTGTCAGAACTGCTATTTTTTTCACAGAAAACCTCCCAAATATTTGGAAATGGATTTGAAAATTTTATCACAAATTGAATTTCATTAAATTATTACAAAACCTATTTCGTAATAATTATGACAGAAAAGTTAAAAAAATATGTACTCTTACAGTATAAATCTTTTTCAAAGTTATGTAATATTACGTTGGTTTACTCTTACTTTTAACCCAAACAAAAAACAGCACTATCTCACTTTTAGAAATTTATCCGATATGAAGGTTTTTCAATGACAGATTATAGAATTAAAAAACATCCAATACTTCCAATCCCTGAACAAGCAGAGATCCACTTCTTTTGGAAAGGTCAATCGCTCTCTGCAAAAAAAGGGGAAACAATTTCTTCTGCTTTATTTGCGAATGGCATCCGGGTATTCGGACATCACCACAAAGATCAATCCCCCCAGGGTATCTTTTGTGCAAATGGTCAATGTTCGCAATGCATGGTTATGGTGAATGGTATTCCGATAAAAGCATGTATGGAAGAAGTAACGGATGGAATATTTGTTGAACCCCTGGATGGTTTTCCAGTTTTGCCAAAAATTGAAGAAATTCCTGGCATGAATATAATCCCGGAAATATCGATTCCCGTTTTGATTATTGGAGGAGGACCAGCTGGACTCTCAGCGGCTTTGGAATTAGGTAAATTAGGTGTTGAAGTAATTTTATTAGATGACAAACACAGACTGGGTGGAAAATTAGTTTTACAAACGCACCGATTTTTTGGTTCGACAAAAGCTGTTTTTGCTGGTACTCGCGGTATCGATATTGCCACTAAATTAGAAGATGAATTACATGAATATTCATGCGTTGATATCTGGTTGAATTCAACTGCATTGGCTGTATTTTCAGACAAAAAAGTGGGAGTCTTGAAAAACGGAGATACTTATATACTCCTCAAGGCAGAAATCCTATTGGTTTCATCCGGAGCTCGAGAAAAATTTATCACATTTAACGGAAATACCTTGCCGGGTGTTTATGGCGCAGGAGCATTTCAAACGCTCGTAAACCGCGATTTAGTACGACCAGCAGAGAAGCTATTCATTATTGGCGGTGGAAATGTAGGTTTAATCACCGGTTATCATGCATTACAGGCAGGAATTGGGGTTGTAGGATTAGTGGAAGCACTGCCCGAATGTGGTGGCTACAAGGTTCACAAAGATAAATTGATGCGTTTGGGAGTCCCCATCATGACTTCGCACACAATCCTGAGCGCAAATGGAAAGGACAAAGTTGAGTCAGTAACAATAGCTCAGGTAGATAACAAATTTCAACCGATTCCAGGTACAGAAAAATCATTTGAATGCGATAGTATCCTTGTGGCTGTAGGATTGGATCCTGTAAATGAATTCTACAAAAAAGGTGTCGAATATGGAATAAAAACGTTTGTTGCAGGCGATGCTGAGGAAATCGCTGAAGCATCCGCTGCCATCATTGCAGGAAAAATCCGGGGTCTTGAGATTGCTAAGGATTTAGGACTGGATGTCGGATCTGTGCCTAAATCCTTGTATCGCACATCAGAAATTCTCAAGTCAAAACCTGGAGCAAATAAGAAAGTTGAATACCCGGAAATTGAAGAGGGTGTTTTTCCCATCATTCATTGCACGCAGGAAATCCCCTGTGATCCTTGTTCGGCATTATGTCCGCATGGATTAATTTTCATTGATAATAAAGATATTCGCAGCACTCCGGTGTTTCTAGGTGATGGTTTTTGTTGTGAGGTTTGTGAACAATGTGTGGCGGGATGTCCTGGTTTAGCGATTACGCTTGTTGATTTCCGCAGCAACCTTGATATGCCTATAATTTCTGTTCCATACGAATTCAATCGTGATCCTATCCAGGAAAAAGATTTAGTGACTGCAATGGATACTGAAGGAAAACCTTTAGGAGAATTCGAAGTATTATCCGTACACACAATTCCAAGCAGTGATCGCACTTTAGTAGTTCATCTACAGGCACCCAGAAAAATTGCCTCAAGAATCGCTGGAATTCGCATGCAGGAAAGTCAAATCACCCACCCCATGGATCATTACATTAAACATTTAGATGACGACATGATTGTATGTCGATGTGAACGCGTTAAAGCAGGGGAAATTCGTTCACTGATTCGACTGGGAATTCGGGATTTCAATGAAATCAAAACAGTAACCAGGGCGGGTATGGGTTCTTGCGGTGCAAAAACATGTACTTCAATCATCAAACGGATTTTCAGAGAAGAAGGCATTCCGGATGAGGAAGTAACAGATCAAACTAAAAGACCATTGTTTATGGAAGTTCCACTGGGTATTTTTGCGGGATTAAATGGAGAAGAGGATTTATTTGATGACTAACGTGAATTTCCCACATTATGATGTGATTATCATTGGTGCAGGGTCAATTGGTGCCCCCACTGCATTTTTCCTCGCTAAATCGGGTATTAAAGTACTGGTCATTGATAAATTTCCCAGTGTTGGCCAGGGATCTTCTAAACGAGCGATAGGAGGTATCCGAGCCACTCATTCCGATCCCGCCAAAATTCGATTATGTCTGCGATCCATTGAAATATTCTCAAACTGGAAAGAATTGCATGGGGATGATATTGATTGGTACAAAGGTGGATACACTTTTGTCGCTTATCGTGAACAGGAAGAAAGAACACTGAAAGAATTATTACGAAAACAGAAAGAATTCGGGCTTAATATTAATTGGTTACGTAAAGAAGAGTTTTTGGAAATTGTGCCAGACATCAACCCAAATGGTTTGTTAGGAGGAACTTATTCTCCTGATGATGGCAGTGCATCACCACTACTGGCAACCCACTCATTTTATCGTAAAGCTATGGATATGGGCACAGTTTTTCACTTCAATGAATCAGTGGAGGAAATCTTTATCTCCAGTGGAAAAATCAAAGGAGTAAAGACCAATCTTTCGACTTATGGGACAGATGTATTGATTAATGCAGCAGGTCCTTGGGCAAAACAGGTGGCAAAATTAGCAGAGATTGACATTCCTGTGATTCCTGATAGCCACGAAGCAGCCATAACCGAATCAGTCGCTCATTTCTTAAACCCCATGGTGGTGGATATTCGACCACAACCAGGATCATCCAATTTTTATTTCTACCAGCACTCAACCGGGCAAATCATCTTTTGCATAACGCCAAAACCAAATATCTGGGGTTTCAACGTGGAAGAAACAAGCGAATTCTTACCCATGGTGGCTAAAAGGATGATTGAAGTTATGCCCAGGTTACAAAATATACGCGTTCGTAGAACCTGGCGTGGTTTATATCCAATGACACCCGATGGTTTCCCGATCATAGGTTGGGCAAAAAACGTTGAGGGTTTTTTGCATGCTGCAGGAACATGCGGCCAGGGATTTATGCTGGGTCCCGGGATGGGTGAATTATTACAGCGCTTCGTGACCAACTCCCTTACAGACCAGGACCATGAAATACTTCCATATGTTGCCCCTGATAGAGATTTCAGCGGACAAGAAT
>JACZIY010000754.1 GCA_014860845.1 Anaerolineaceae bacterium | reverse complement strand
GTTCAATTTGAGTCTGGGTCAAAATATAAATGATATTCAAAATGATTATGATCAGAATGATATAGAAAAAATTAATTATAAAAATCAGATTGCTTCTGCTGACGCATCTCATTGGCAGTTCTTAACAAAGAAAGCAGTTATCAAACAATTTCTTCCATTTGCTATGGATCGTCCCATGGGACAGGTACGACAGTTAGATCAACGCATGAATGATGCTGGTTATTTACGGCTTATGACTTCAGAACCCTTGGCAGACAATATGAGTAACAGCCTCGAAAAAATGGGTGTTACCACTGCCAAGAGAAATGAAAAAGCGAAGAGATTACCAAGGTTGATCGATCTTCCTATTATTAAACGATTCTTATTATTTATTCATCATAGAATTTTCACCGCTTACTATGATCGGTGAGCATTTCAGGAGTGAGTCCATGGGTTCAAAAACTATTTTCATAACAGCAGATCATGGATTGGCAATTGTTTATTTTTTACAAACTGATGTTGTGAAAACCTTATTAGAAAAAGGTGTGGAAATTGTTTTTTTAACAGATGACGCATTATTAACCCAGATAGAAAAGAAATTTGGTCAATCGGGTATTTATTTTGAAGGTTTACGGTTAAATCAAACTAGAAAGTATAGTGATCAGAAAGAACCAATCATTCAATATTGGCTTCACCACTTACGTCGTTTTGGTGCATCCAAGAAAATTAATACCGCAGCTTTAGATAGCCAGATTCCACAAGTCGAGTTCGAAGCAAAAGGAAAAAGACGCTTCATATTACCCCTTATCAGGTCTATTCTTTTTTTAATGCGTCATTTTAAGTTTGTCAGAAAGAAAGTTTATCAACAACAATTGAAATATACCCCTGATATCTATTCCGATTTATTCACCAAATACAAACCAGAATTGGTGGTCGCCAGCTCCCCTGGATGGCGATATGACCGCTATTTAATACGAGAAGCTGCTAAACGGGACATTCCAACAGCTGCAGTTATCGTGGGGTGGGATAATCCAAGTAGTTATAGTATCTCAGGTGCTCCTATAGATTGGATTAATTGTTGGTCTGAAATTCAAAAACAAGAATTGGTTGATGGTTCAGATTGGGATCCGGGACAGATTTATGTTGGAGGAATACCAACCTACGATGGGTATTATAAAAAAATATGGCTGATGCAAAAAGATGAGTATTATAAATTGCATCAACTTGACCCTGATAGAAAATTGATTTCCTTTGCCTGTAGTTTTGTCACGTTCGCCCCCAATATTGAAATTATCAAAACATTGGTGGATCTTATTGAAAATGATCAATTGGATCAACCTGCACAGTTACTGATTCGTTTACACCCAAACCATTTTTTGGATGATCCGCACTTTAAAGCCGAACAAGAAGCAATACGAAAATTAGCATCTGACAACAAGCACATTCATATGGTTGAACCAGTACCTTTGGGTGGAGAATTAGGATATTACTCCGGGGAAGATATGCCTGAAAAAACATCAATGATGGCATATTCTGATGTGTTTACAACTGTTTATTCCACGATGGTTGTAGAAGCAGCCATTCATAACAGACCAATCGTCAGCATTTGTATCGATGTTCCTGGAGGGTGGAATGATCCAAATAAATATTCACTTTCCTTGAAAGAAATTGGTGAATGGCCTACCCACAAAAGATTCAGGGATGCGCAGGCTGGTCAGGTAGCTTTCGATAATGAGACAGTCAAGAAAGCCCTGAACCAGGCTTTGAATCAAGAATCTTATCAAGAAGAAAATCGAAAGAGATTTGTTGAAAGTGAAATTACATTTACAAATGCCAGTTCTGGAATTCAGGTTGCTAATTTCCTGTATTCAAAAATTGGCCAACATTTTATGAGGAGAAAATAGCTATGCGTTTTCTAATCACCGGTTTTGGTTCAATTGGTCGAAGACATTTTCGAAATCTAGTTACTCTTGGTTACAAAGACATAGTTCTCTTACGATCTAATAAAAGCACCTTGGAT
>JACZIY010000753.1 GCA_014860845.1 Anaerolineaceae bacterium | reverse complement strand
TTTCATTCGTTGATTCATAAGATTTGTTTTTATATTTTGGACAGGTTATCTTGTTAATGAGTGCATTATTTATACCAGATTGATGGAACCTATGGAATTTCCAGTTCACCACGTAGGACTGTAACTGCAGGGCCACCAACTTTTACTGTCTCAATATCATTGCGCGGACCAACCACTTCCACTTTCGCCTGTCCAGGACGATGCATCCAATGACCCTGTTCAGCAATGAAGACTGGCTCATCCAGCAGACCATAATGCCATAAATGAGCGGCCATGCCCCCGGTGGCTGATCCGGTAAATGGATCCTCAAAAATATCCGGTGGGGGGCTGAGGTGCCGGGCAAATGTTTTTCCTGCTGCGTTGACACCGCCCAGACAGAAGAAATGGGATGAAAACCAATCGCTATTTTGGTGCAATTCCTGATAAGCATTGCTATTGGGGTTAAGTCTTTTAAGAACATCCAGATTTTTAACACAGACCATTAATTGCGGGGTACCCGTGCTGACTGTTTGTATGGGAACATCAGGCATCAAATCAGCTTTTGATAATCCAAACACCTGTAAGATCTGCTCAGGCTCATAGATTCGTAAAAAGAGAGGTTTTTTCTGGCTCATGATGATATTCTTCACCAGACCGTTTACTGACTGAATTTCAACCGGGATGGGTCCAACTCGCAATTCAAGATGGATATGGGTGATGTCTCCAGAAAGCTTAAGGCGACCGGAATCGACCAGTGCAAACGTGGTTGCAATGGTCGGGTGCCCAGCCAGAGGAATTTCTCCCATAGGTGTGAAATAACGGACACTAAAATTAGCAATTTTAGATGATCTTACAAATGAGGACTCAGATAGATTCATTTCACGGGTGATGGCCAGCATGGTGTCGTCATCCAGGTCTTCCGTGTTAAAAAAGATCGCGCAGGGATTTCCGCCCAATGCTACCTGTGTGAATGCATCGACTTGCATGAATGGATATTTTCGCATCAAAAGACCTTAACTAATCCACACAAAGATCATCTTCTTCGGGATTTTCAAATGCTGAGGTAGATCCCACAAAATCAATATCTCCAGCAGTTGTCACCT
>JACZIY010000752.1 GCA_014860845.1 Anaerolineaceae bacterium | reverse complement strand
CACCTAATTAACAAATTGCAGAAACACTTGATTTCCTAACAATCTTGCATTTTTTGTCAATCGAATGATATCTCCATCAACAATTTCCAATAAGTGATTGTTCATCAAAAAATCAATTTCCTTTTTAAATATCTCCAATGGAGATGCAGAGAATCGGTTTTTAAATTCACGTATGGATACCCCTTCTGAGACCAATCGTAATCCAAGCATCATAGTCTCTTGCATGGCTGTAAAATTATTAATTTCAATTCGAGATTTAACCACTGGGCTTTCCAAATCTGTGGATAAATCAACATTTTTAAACAATTTAACGTATTCAGGAATTGCATTCACATTCTCATGACGAACATGATTAAAAAATCCATGGGCTCCTGCCCCTAAACCAAAATATGGTTGGTTTCGCCAGTATTGTAAATTATGTTGGCATCGATAGTCAGTGTTTTCATCAATCTTGTAATAATTAGAGATCTCATAACATTCAAAGCCATTTTCTAGTAATAATTGGTCAGCCAATTCATACATTTCTGCTGCCATATCTGGGTCAGGATCTTCAACCATCCCTTTTTCCACCCAGTCATGTAAAGGTGTATTTTCTTCAATTCCCAATGCATATAAAGAAATATGCTGCGTAGATAACCTCAGACTATCCTCGAGGGTTTTCTTCCAATCATCCATCGTCTGACCTGGCAGTCCATAAATCAAATCCAGATTGATATTTGTAAATCCAGCTTGTTTTGCCCACTGGATTGCTTGAATGGATTGATAATGATCATGAATCCTACCCAGTAATTCAAGATATAAGGAATTGGATGTTTGCAAACCAAAACTGATGCGATTAAAACCAATTTTTAATAAATTCTGTAAGTATTCCAGGGTAACGGTTCCTGGATTAGCTTCCAGACTTATTTCTGCATTGGGTAAAATTTGAAAATTATCGAATAATTCATCCATCAATGATTTGAAAAGAGTTTCTTCAATTAATGAAGGAGTGCCTCCGCCAAAAAAAATAGACTTTACATCAAGAATTTTGGAGAATTTTTTTCCATAAAAAGAAATCTCTCTCCTCAGTTGATGGACATACGCTGGGATAAGATGGTTCATGCCCGAAAATGTGTTAAAATCACAATAAGAACACCTTTTTTGACAAAATGGAATATGCAAATACACACTGTGGGCTTCATTCATTGCCACAGGATATCATAAACATGAAGATCAATCCATAATTTTGTATTTTTTATCGAATTCTTGCTGTGTTATAATCCGCAATTGAATTTGTATTTGACATCAAATAGGAAATAATATGACAACAAATAAAAATATAGATCAATCATCCACCTGTCCGATTTGCGGTTCCAGAATAAGCGCAAATGCTACTAGATGTCTGGTGTGTGGATCTTCGATAACAAAATCAACTGAAAAATCCACGAAGAAACAGGAAATCAAAGGACCCAAAGTGCCTTCAGTAACCATAGCTCTCCCACTTGTAGTTGCTTTGGTTATATTATTTTTGGCAATCGGTGCAGGAGCAGTTTATGCGGTCATGAATCAGACCGGAATGGTAGTTGAACCTACTGTCACACCAACAGTTACCTCAACTGCAACCATCACAGTTACACCCACGCTTACATTGACGCCTACAATCGAACCATCAATGACACCATTACCCGATATGGAATATATTGTGCAATCAGGAGATTCTTGTTTAGACATTGCATTTTTATTCGATGTGTCTGTGAATAGTATTGTAGTAAAAAATAATCTTTCAGCAACGTGTGATAATCTGGTTGTGGGACAAAAACTAATGATCCCCCAACCCACACCAACACCTTCTCCACAACCAACTGCCACATTAAGTGAAGTAGATTCTACTGTTCAAGCATGTAACACGTTTTCCTATACAGTTGGTGCTGGAGATACCCTCAGTACCATCGCTAGAAATTATAATGTCGAGATGGATGCCATCCGGGAATGGAACGGAATGACCTCTGATATTGTATATGAAGGTCAACCACTCACAATTCCGCTTTGTGAAAGACTCCCAACAGCAGGACCCACGCCAACAGCTACAAATCCTCCCCCGTACCAGGCTCCCAGTTTGTTATTGCCTGCAGACGGTGCTCCATTCACTGCTGCAAACGACACAATCGCTTTGCAATGGTCATCCGTTGGAACACTACGATCGGATGAGTACTATGCTGTCACAGTTGAAGATGTTACCGAAGGAGAAGGTCGCCGTCTGGTGGATTATGTCACTGATACCAAATTCATTGTTCCTGCCAGTTTTAGACCGAGTAGTTCTGTACCTCATGTATTACGCTGGACTGTCTTAGTTGTTCGACAAACAGGCAGTAGCGCTGATGGACAGGCTATTTACCAGCCAGCTGGTAATGTTAGTAACCCCAGAACGTTCATTTGGTGGGCAAACGTTGCTTCTACTCCTTCTCCATAAATTTATAATATTCAGAAAACAAATAGAGCCTCTTTAATTGAGGCTCTATTTTCATTGTCACCATATTATTACTCTTTTGATTCAAGATATCTAGTTGCTTGAATCGCAGCTGCTGCACCCCAACCTGCAGAGGTAACAACCTGTTTGTAACTGGAATCCATAACTTCTCCAGCAGCATAAACACCAGGTATCTTTGTTTGCATTTTAGAATCCACCTGTAAATACCCATTTTCATCCATGAACAGTTGGTCCTTAAATAAATCCGTATTCGGGACGTGACCGATAAAAACGAAAACACCATCTGTGGAAAACGTACTTTCTTCACCTGAGTTTACGTTTTTTATCAAAACACTTTCCACAGCTGAATTTCCATTTATCTTTTCAATCACAGAATCCCAGATAAATTTTATCTTTGGATTGTTAAACGCTCTGGTCTGCAGAATTTTTCCAGCTCTTAATTGGTCTCGACGGTGAACGACAGTTACAGTTTTTGCAAATCTTGTTAAAAAGATTCCTTCCTCCAGAGCACTGTCTCCACCACCTACTACGACAATATCTTTATCTTTGAAAAACCAACCATCACATGTTCCACAATATGATACACCTCTACCAGTTAATTCTTTTTCTCCAGGAACTCCCAAATAATTTGGACTTGCTCCGGTGCATAAGATGACAGTTTCAGCTTTATAATCGTTGCCATACGTTTTTACCACATATGGGGATTTTGAGAAATTCACTTCCGTTACATTATCAAATTCAAATCTGGCTCCAAATCTCTCAGCCTGTTTTTGAAATAATTCTCCTAATTCAGCACCACCAACCCCATCAGGGAAACCAGGATAATTTTCAATTGTATGGGTAAGTGATGCCTGCCCCCCCAAGGACATTCCTGTAATCACTAATGGGGACAATTCTGCTCGGGCTGCGTATAATGCAGCAGATAACCCGGCAGGACCTGCCCCAATAATGATCATCTTTTCTACTTTGTTTGCTTCATTTTCTGAAGTCGTAAATTTATTCAATTTTAATTCCATAAATATCTCCTACTGTGTTGTTCTATAATATTGATGCATTCAAGTAGAATTAGTTGCACTTAAACCACAACTTTTGCATCGGTAATTTCAAGTGCTCTATCAATAATTCTGAAACCATCAAGTAGTTGCTCCTCTGTGATAATTAATGGTGGGATGATAAGTATCTTATGCCAATGGATAATGATATAAAGACCTTCATCCAGGCAATATTGACGCAACTTCAACATGATTGGATTATTTACATTAAACGGAGACATTGGTTCTTTCGTTTCCCTGTTTTTTACTAGTTCTAATACACCAAACAATCCAATGGAGCGAACATCACCTACACAAGGATGCTTTTCATACATCTCCTGCAATAATTTTTTCAATAATTTTCCCTTTTCACGGGATTTTTCAACCAGTTTATCTTCTTTCATCACATTGATCACAGAAAAAGCAGCCGTCAGTGAAACTGCATGACCATTATAGGTCAATCCACCCTGATACACTTTTTCATTGAATGCCTGCGCGATTTCTTTCCGCATAGCAATTGCTCCCAGGGGAGCATATCCAGAGGTAAGGCCTTTAGCCATCGTAACAATATCTGGAACAATACCCCAATGATCAAAAGCAAACCATTCTCCGGTTCGACCAAATCCGCTCATGACTTCATCACAGATCATTACGATATTATATCGATCACACAGTTCCCGAACCCCTTGAATATATCCGTTTGGAGGAATGATTATTCCATTTGTACCTGTAACTGTTTCTATTAAGATAGCTGCAATTGTTTCTGGGCCTTCATACATAATAATTTCTTCCAGATGTTTTACATAATCTTTGGCAAAATCCACATCAGAAATATCAGGGTTGTGCTGGTGGAATGTTGATCGGTAACGGTAAGGATCCAAAAAATGGACAACCCCCATCATGACAGAAGGTTCCCAGCTTAATCTTCTTGGATCACCTGTCAAAGCAATCGCCCCATAGGATGCACCATGATAAGAGCGATATCGTGTAAGAATTTTAAATTTTCCGGTATATGATCGTGCTAATTTAATAGCATTTTCATTTGCATCTGATCCACCTAAGGTATACAAAAAATGGTCTAATTGCTCTGGCAAAATACTCTTTAATGCTTTTCCTAGCAGAGCTCTGGGTTTTGTCGCCATTCTCGGTCCAGCAAACGGCAAATCGTACAATTGCTTCACCATGGCTTTTATGACGCGTTCATCTTCATGTCCGATATTCACACACATTACCATGGAGTTAAAATCTAAATATTTCTTACCATAAATATCCCAAAAATAGACACCTTTTGCATTGTGAACAGCAATGGGTTCAACTTTTGCTTGAGCAGACCATGTCCAGAAATTGGTCTGCACACAAAGATCATAAATTTCTCGATCTGTTAATTCATCTGAAATGACTTCATCAGCCTGCGGGTTTCTCATACCTCTCCTCGATACGAAAAAATTTGGTTACAAATAATCCTATCATATCGCTTAGAATAATTCTCGGGATATCTATCACAATTTTTGTTGACTGAGTACATGTTATAATTTTTGAAAATAATAAAATTCTATTATGAGCGACAAAAACAAAGAAATCGAATTTCTTGATCCGCGGGCAAAAAAAGGTATTTTATTATTTAATCAAAAGAAATTCTTTGCCGCCCACGAAGAATTAGAATTAGCATGGCGAGACGAACCAGGGGGAATCCGCGATCTGTACAGAGGGATTTTGCAAATCGGTGTTGCATATTATCATATTCAACATAAGAATTTTACAGGAGCTCAGAAAATGTTTATCCGCTCTGAAAAATGGCTTGCAATCTATTCTGGTTATTATCTGGGAATAAACATTGGAAAACTTAAGAAAGATGCCACAAGTATTTCGAAAATGTTGAACAATGGTGAATTAGACCAAATTATTACATCTGATGGAGTAATATTTCCTGAGATAGAAACCAAATTTTAAAAGGATTATTAGGAATGGAAAATAGTTTTCATAATTTTGAAGGAAAATTTGCCTTGGTGACAGGTTCTGGCAGAGGAATTGGGAGAGCTATTGCCATTAAATTAGCCACTTCGGGTGCAAACATAATCGTTAATTACAGTCGCAACCGTGCCCAGGCTGAAGATACATCCGAGATTATTCAAAAGCTGGGGAAAAAAGCTCATGTCATAAAAGCAAATGTCTCCAAAG
>JACZIY010000751.1 GCA_014860845.1 Anaerolineaceae bacterium | reverse complement strand
TTTTATCTAACCTGGATGTCTCCGATACGAATATCATGGTGGATTTTTTGGATTGGGATCCAAGTATGAGTGTCGATGACCAACCTGATTGGGCTCAATCCATAGGGTTTGCTTTGGATCATGAAAGTGCCAAAAGTGAGGATTTTTCAAATTGGCTTGATGATACTGTCGGTCAACCATTCGAAACATTAGAAGTAGAAAATGAAGATGAAATAGAGCCCCCTCTCACAGAAGAAAGTCAGGAAGTTGTAGCTAACCTGGATGAATCACAAGATGAAATGAGTGAAATTGCTTTTCCAACAGATGGTAAAGGAGAAGACAACGAAATTCCAGATTGGATTAAAGATGCAGGATGGGAAGTTTCAAAAGAAGAAGATGAGAAGCTCGATAAGAGCTTTATGATCCCATCAATTATCCCATTAGATGATGAGATATCAAGCAGAAAAGTGGAAAAATTATCAGAGGATCGCATTGACGAAATAAAAGATGAAGAAGAAGAGATTCAACCAGCTGAGATTCCAGGATGGCTGCAGGAAATTGCCCCAGCAGAAGATAGTATTAATATTCCAGAAGAAGATGACGAATTTGAAGTCAAAAATCTGGAGGAATTATTTGACAACTTAGAAAAAGATAAATCCGAATTTATTAGAAGTGAGTCAGAATTGAGTTGGGAGAAAGAATTCACAGAAGATAAAGAATCATCATTAGATGATTCATTGCAAGGATTCGATTTTTCTTCTCTATCTTTGAATGAAGAGGAGAGCAAAACTAGTTTTAAATCTGAAGAAGAATTCGCCACAGAAGAAAAATTTGAGGATGATCTGGATTGGATAAAAGATTTATCCATTGATGATGAATCAGTCGGATCTGATAATTTCCAAGGAACAACTTCCATCGAGAATGACTTAGAAATTGAAGAAGAAGAAGAGATTAATAAACATTCTTTGGATCAAATTATTAACGAACTGGAAGAAATTGAAATAACCGATAAAGACACTACCTCTGCAATGGATGAAGATTGGTTAAATTCATTAGTACTTGATGAAATTAAAGAAGATACCGAAAAAGAATTTTTTGAAGAAAGCGAGAAAGCGGGAATTCCCGATTGGATAAAATCTGTTATTGATGAAGAAAGTGAACAATCTTCAATCACTTCAGATAATATTGTTGATTCACTACCAGATTGGTTATCCATTTCAGATGAAAACATCGAAGATAAATTCGATAATATCAAAATCAGCTTCGATGAAGTAAAAGATCGATCAATTCCAGTAGATAAAATTATAGATTTTGAGGAATTGGTTGAAAATAATGAGGATAAATCTATTGAGGAATCACTTTCGGTATCAATTGAGGATGAGTTTCTTTCTTCACCGGAAGAACTAAAAAGCGAACAATTGGACAATCAAATCGACCCATCCTCATTGGAAATAGAAAAAATCGAAGAAACTATTGCGGAATTTCAACCAATAACTGATTCTCAAGAAGTGATGGATTCAGAAATTCAAGAACAAAAAACGGAAGAATTCATACTTGACATTGAAACCCTTTCACAAGATGTCGAAATACCAGAAGAATTAATTGAGGAAATTCAATCAAATGCCGATTCTGAAGAAGAGATAGTTTCACAAACTGAAGAATTAACAACGGAAGAGTTCAGTCTTGACCTTGAATCCCCTTCCATGGAAGTTGAAAAACCAGAAGAATTAATTGAGGAAATTCAACCAATTACCGATTCTGAAGATGAGATGGTTTCACAATTTGAAGAACAAATAATTGAAGAATTCAGTCTTGACCTTGAATCCCCTTCTCTGGAAGAAGAAAAAGTAGAAGAATTAATTGAAGAAGATCAACTCACTATCCAGGATGAAGAAAATGAATTGGAATCTGCTCTTGCCTGGATGGAGGGATTAGCTTCGAAACAAGGTGCCGAAGAAGATACTCTTCTGAGTACACCTGAAGAACGAAGTGAAACACCACCAGAATGGGTTTCGGAAGAATTGAAACTTACACAAGATGTTGACGAGGAACTCGATACGACACCGAGTTGGTTGAAAGAATTAGAAATCGAAACTGATGAGGTTTTATCCCAGGAAACAACCGAAACTCTGGAAGAAATCTCCTCAACAGAATTCCTGGATTTAGTAGAAGGTAAGACAGATGAAATTACAAGGGAAGTGGTCCAGGATATTGATAAAGTTCATGATTTTGAGAATCTTTTTGAAGAATTAGAAAATGAAATTGATGAAGAAAAAGCAGATTTTCCGGTGCAAGAAGTAGAAACAAAAGATGAAGAGACTGAATCCCAGGAATTAATTGCAGACCCATCCATTGAGGAAGAGATCTCATTTGAAAAAGGTGAAGAATTATCTAATGCATTCTTGGAAGATGTTGTAATCCCTGAAGAAATTTCAGAAATAGATTTATCAGACGCAGAAGATCAGAAATTTGAAGTTATCGAGGATTTATCATCCGAAGACCAATTAATTGAATCCGTAGAAGATGTACAGGAAAGTCTTACTTTGGAGCAAGAACCTGTCACCCAAATAAAAGAAGAGATTGAAGATACTCATCCCGTAAAGGTCAAAGATGATCGTTTCGATGAATTGGAAGCTGCTAGAAAATTCCTTGATAGTGGGAATGTTGAAGAATCAATCAAATTATTTGATAAATTAATTCAAGATGATTTCGATCTGGATTCAATTATAGAAAACATCCAAAATGCCTTGGATCACCACTATCCTATTGATATTAATTTATGGCAAGCTTTGGGTGATGCATATGTAAAAAATAATCAATTTCAGAATGCGCTTGACGCATACTCAAAAGCAGAAGATTTATTATTATAATTTTTTTCGGAGGTATATATTGGAAAAAACTTTTGTTCTGGTGAAACCAGATGGTGTTCAACGCGGATTAATTGGGGAAATTCTATCAAGGCTTGAGAAACGAGGCTTGAAATTGGTAGCTGCAAAGTTCCTGCAAGTACCAGTAAGTCTTGCTGAAAAACATTATGCTGTTCATCAGGGAAAGCCATTTTATGATGGACTGATCAAATATATTACTGCTGCACCTGTGATGGCAATGGTATTTGAAGGACCATTCGCAGTGCAAGCGGTTCGACAAACCATGGGCTTGACAGATCCTCTAAAAGCAGAGCCAGGGACAATTCGTCATGATTTTGCGTCACGAATTAGTAGAAATCTTACCCATGCGTCGGACTCACCTGAAAATGCTGAAAACGAAATTTCACTCTGGTTTACCAAAAGTGAAATTGTTAATTGGTTGAAAGTAGATGAAGATTGGGTGATAGGTGATAATTAGAAAATTATAAAAGGAGGTTGACGCTCAATAAAGTGGTTAACCTCTTTTTCGATTTCTGGATTTATATATCAGGATTTTACAGCCGATGATTCTTTATAAGTTTAATTGAGTCATCCAGTCCAACATAGCCTGGATTTGGTTTTTTCGATAATTAATTAAAAGAATCTGAAATTGATCTTTCTCATGTATGAGAAAGTTATTTTGTTCTTCGAGCCATTGGTGACAAACACTTTTTTGATTCTCCACTAATAAATCAATTTTTCCCTTATAAAAATTCTGAGCAATAAACAATTTAGCAATGAATTCTTGTCTCATATCACGGCCATGTTTAACAGGAATGATGATCCAATTTTTTAATTGTTCAATACCAGCTTCAGTAATCGAGAACAATTTACGATCAGGATATTGGTTTCCCTCGATCATTTTTTGAGAAAGAAACCCTTCATTAAATAACCTCTCCAAAAATCCATAAAATTGGCTTTGCTTTAGGTACCAGATCTTAAAAAAGGAGGTCTCTTTAGAAATATGTTTATAAAGTTCATAACCATAACTGGGTTTGTCAATAAAAAAACCCAAAAGAGCTAAATACAGGCTGCTTTCAATTCTTGTTCTAGGGCTCATATTCACTTTATTATAATATTTTTTATATTTTTTTCTTACCTCAGAGTTTCTTGTACAGCCTTTCATAACCAATGAATATTGGTGATATTTCACTAGAACAGTTTATAATAATGGAAAAGATACCAAATCGGAGGAAATTTTGAATTTTCCAAGCCCATTTTATCGTTGGCGTCCACATCCCTGGCACGGATTAGATACAGGTCCAAATCCGCCAAAAGAAGTAAATGCTTTTATTGAACTTTCATCATTTGATTTGGTTAAATATGAGGTAGATAAAGTCACTGGATACTTGCGGGTCGACCGCCCTCAAAGATCATCTTCACAACCTCCATCCTTGTATGGGTTCATCCCAAGAACCTACTGTGGAAACGGAGTGCATAAATTATCACCGAAATCTACAAAGGGTGATGGAGATCCATTGGATATTTGTGTAATCAGTGAAAGGCCGATTACCAAATCTGAGATTATTCTAACTGCTCGTGTCATCGGCGGAATTCAGATGATTGACGATGGTGAAGCAGATGATAAGATCATAGCAGTTTTATTTAATGATTACTTCTGGCAAAACGCAAATGATTTATCAGATATTCCCCAGGTTTTGATCGATAGACTCTTACATTATTTCAGTACATATAAATTAATTCCGGGCAAAGAAGATTCTACTTTTATTGCAGGAGTTTTTGGAGCTGAACAGGCATGGAAAGTAGTCGACGCCGCCATGAAAGATTATGAAGATATGTTCGGAAATTAATCTAAGTAAAAATGAGCCAATAATTTTTCAATCATTAGCTCCTTTTTTTAAATGATTTTTATCTGGCTCAAATCTTCTTCAGGTTCAGGATATTTCATTTTCAGCGATTTCAACTCGTCCACCAGGATGGAGCTGATTAGCCAATTCCGATACCAATTTCTATTGGCAGGAATGATATACCAGGGTGCATATGATGTGGATGTTTTTGACAACACATCTTCAAATGCATTTGTATAATCCTCCCATAATAACCGTTCCTTGAGATCACCAGAGGAAAATTTCCATTGTTTTTCAGGAATATCTAATCTTTCCTGAAGTCTTTCTTTTTGCTCATCTTTGGATATATGAAGGAAAAATTTAATAATTGTTGTTCCTTCATCAGCTAATAGTTTTTCAAAATTATTTATATGGTCAAATCTTTTCTCCCACACCTTTTGAGAAACCAGGTTATGGACGCGAACCACCAGCACATCTTCATAATGACTTCTGTTAAAAATTACCACTTCCCCTTTTCCAGGAGTTTGCTTATGAATGCGCCATAAGAAATCATGAGATAATTCTTGTTCTGTTGGAACTTTAAAGCTGGCTACGCGCACACCAGCGGGGTTAACTCCATCAAAAACTGCACGAATGACACCATCCTTTCCGCCTGTATCCATAGCCTGTAACACTATCAATATCTTATGTTTATTTTCAGCATATAAGAGCTCCTGGAGAATTTCAAACTCTTTATTGATTTCTATAAACTCTTCCTTCGCTTCTTTTTTACCCTCTGGCCATCCTGATTTATCATCAGGATCCCATTCACTAAGATTTACTTTTTGTCCAGGTTTTACTCGATATTTTTTCATGACGTTCCCCTTTCTTTTAGACAATAAATGGTTCTATAGACTTAAATTATAGAACCATTCATAGAAGATAATAATTATTTCGCCTTATTGACCGATTTCCACTCCATAGGATTTTGCAACCCATTGATTCATCCCACCTGCCATGCTGGTGACATTTGTAAAACCAGCATTTGTCAGGAGGTCTCGGGCTTGTGCACTTCTATTCCCGGATCTACAGACAATCAATACCTCTTGATCTGCTGGAATTTCGTCCATTCGACTTTCTAATTCCCCCAAAGGAATTAATGTCGCGTCAGGAATATGTCCATCTTCCCATTCGCTTACCTCTCGCACATCCAGAACAAATGCGCCATTTTCCCGCATTTGATATGCATCATCAACACTTACTTCTAAGGGTAGTGTAGTGGTATCAGCTGTGTTTGGTGGAAAACCAATAATTACTGCCAGAGCAATGATTGCTACTCCACCAAGAATTAGCCAAACATTAAAATTCTTTTTCTTTTTAACCGTTTTCTTAACTTGTTTTGTCATTCAAACTCCATTTTATTAAATAACCAATTATTTATTTTTACCAGATTAAGTAAGCACTGTGAATATTAAATAGAATGTATTGGTAATATTATCTCAATGTAAAATTAGTAAAAACATTTCTTCAATTTATCATAATTCCAAATAGGAAAACCAATGAAAGTAGTTTCTTTAGAAATCAGCGAAAATTCAAGAAATCTATTGAAATCTGATTCTATTTTTAATAATCATTCGGATATTGATTTATATTATTTCTCAATCCCAACTAAGTTGTCTATTTCCGATCAAAATCATTTGATTAAACAATGTTTTTTATTTTTTCAATCTCAATTCGCAATTAATATTGATAATAAAATTTCGATTGGAGATAAAAGAGAAATAAGAATAAATTTTAAGAAGTCCAAAGATTTATCTTGGGAAATATTTTTTCGATTTAATAGGTGGATAAGAGTATGCGATGGGATATTCGATGAAGATCTCGATTGGTTTATTTCTGGTTTTACAGGAAAAATAATAGACTTTTACTCAGATGACGAGACCAGTGTATTTTTGATAGCATTTTCAGGAAAGTCAATCGCTAAAATTCCATTGGACCATTTACAAAAATCCATTAACAATATCTCTCCTTTCTATACTTTTCTTAATCCTGAATTAATTATGCCAGATACTCCTCCTGAGGATGAAAATATCGATGAAGAAACAAGGATTGGAATAATGCTTAAATTTATAAATTTTCAGAATTATTCAGATTTGTTAACAATTGAAAGTTTTTCTGAATATTTAAATTATTGGGAAGAACAATTTAGATCAAACCTGGT
>JACZIY010000750.1 GCA_014860845.1 Anaerolineaceae bacterium | reverse complement strand
ACAACGCCTGAAAATGAACCACCAACGACGCCAGAAGTCCTGTCTGTGGTAGATAATGGTCCCACCCATGTAACGATCAATTGGAATGCATCTTTGGATAACATAGGTGTAACCGGATATACCGTCTATAGGGATGGATCTCTCCTCTCCATTCTTGACAATCTAACGTTCACGCTCATTGATTATTCAGTTTCTCCGGGTCAGACATATTCTTATACTCTGGATGCTTTTGATGAAGCCGGGAATCATTCCCTTCCATCCTTACCTATCCAGGTTACAGTTACTTCTGAAGATCTTGAAGCTCCGACGACTCCTGGTGGATTGACTGCCACAGTAGTGGATCAAACACAGATAGATTTGAATTGGATCGCATCTACTGATAATGTTGCGGTGAATGGATATACACTCTATCGAGATGGCCTAATGATCGCCACAATTCCTGTACCAACACTCACATACCAGGATACGAATGTACTTCCTGGCACCAGTTATACCTATTCAGTCGATGCATTTGATCAAACTGGAAACCACTCTGCATTGAGTGACCAGATCCCAGCAACAACACCTGATTTGCCTTCCACGCTCACAATTTACCCCAATGCAGATTCATACATAAATGAAAGTCTTCTGGATTCAAATTATGGCTCTTCTACTTCCTTAAGAGTTGATGCATCGCCCATTTTGAACAGTTTTTTGCGATTTTCCGTTCAGGGATTGTATGGGAAATCAATAACTCGTGTTCAGCTCCTTATTTTTGCCAATAGCAGTTCCGGGAATGGACTTGATGCGCTGGCTGTATTCGATAATAATTGGACGGAAGACTCCATTAATTTTTCAAACGCTCCTATAATGGATGGTCTTTTAGGATCAGCTACTTTGGTATCGGCTGGGACCTGGATTAATTTCGATTTAACTGGCTATATTAATGGCGAAGGCGACTACAGCATTGGACTGACCACAACAGGTTTAACCGCCATCAGTTTAGCAAGCCGAGAATCAGGTGAATTTTCACCACAATTGATTATTTATTTGGAGTAGGAAACAACTTGAGCTTTTGCTTGAAATCCTAATTAATATTCAGGTGCAGCCTAACTACTAGAATAAGCTGAAATTATATCTATTACGATATAGACAATATGACTATTTTTTAAATTAAATCAATGACCAGAATTTTGAATATTCCTTAATATTTCCTTTGCCACCCGTAATCCACTCAAAGCTACAGCAGCTGTAGATTGTCCGGGGAAAATGGAATCCCCCACCATCCACAAGTTGTTGGCAATTTTCGGGTGAAAACTCTCAAATAAGCTGGTTTGTGGAAAACCGCCCACCCAGCCATGTACACGACCTGTGTAACGCTTGAAGGTTATGGGTGTACCAGGCAGCAATAATCTCACTGCGTTTTTTGCACCTGGTAACACTTGCTCTACTGCCCCCATCACTTTTTCTGTCATCAGTTCTTTCTTCTCCAGATACTTGTGTTTGTCAGTCTCGAATAATTTCCACCAATTACCTAGCCTTGTATGCGTGCTTATTGTAAGTGCTCTTTGTCCATCCGGCGCACGGGCTGTGTCCCACTCAGGGCTGATGGAAATGAAGACACTGTTCCCCTCTCCCAGAGGAAGATTTTGGATCACTTGATGATGCAATGGAAATTCCTTCGGAATGATTGTAGAGTCTATCCCCAGATATAACATGAAAGCTCCCCAATTTTTCTCAGGGAAAGCAGGTATTTTGTTTAACGATTTTGGTAAATTATCCTGCATCAATTCTGCCAAATTCCATGGAGTGAGATTGGCAATCACTATATCGGCTTCGTATTTTTCATTTTTCCTTGTTTGAACAATAAACCTACACTGCTTGTGATGAGTTACTTTGGTCACTTCCTGTCGAAAAATAACCCTTCCGCCATTTGTTTTGATAGCATTCACCAGGGTATCTGCGAGAGACCCAATTCCTTTCGCCAGGTGACCAACACCACGTCTTGGTAAATCAAGAGCAGAGGCAGAGTACAGTGCATTGGCATATTCACTCGTTGTCTGAGCAGATATTAATAGTTGGCCATTGATAAACATTTGCAGGTTTTCTGGCATACCACGTAAATGTTGAGAAACCGGCCTGAACACATCCCTGGCCAATCGTGGACTGGCTGCAATAATTCCTCCATCCAGAGAGCGTATAACTGACCGTACGTCTCGAATATTTTTTATTGGCCAGGCAGGTAATCTTAATGCAAAACGCCAAAGTAATTCAGCGATCTCTTCTTGCCAACGAAAGAAATCCTGAGAACGTTTGCCAAATACTTTACTATAATCTTCCCAGCGGCTTTCCTCATTATGGCAGGGAATCTGCGATCCATTAGGTAAATGCACAACCATAGCTGGGGAATCATAATGGATTGGCCAATCCGATATCCCAGCAGCTTCACCCAACAAATCCATCGGACCACCTGGGTAAAACCCCGCGGCCAGGGTTGCGCCAGCATCAAACCGATACCCTTTATGGTAGAACGTACTTGCGCATCCCCCAGGATAAACTTGAGATTCAAGAACTGTTACATCGAAACCAGATTTGGATAGTACCGCTGCAGTAGTCAATCCACCAATACCAGCACCAATGATGAGTATTTTTGATCGGGAAGAATTTTCTGTCATTTTGCTTTATCTTTATTCCTTTATCATAATTCTAATTTCATGATTGTTTTTTCGCGAACCAACTGTCGAATCTTAAATTTAATTCGCGATCATATTTTCAAAGTTTGCTCTCTTTATTCGGTAAAATAATTTCGTATAAAAATACTAGCAAAATGGCTGATGGATTTTTGTGGTATCTCCGTTATTATATAAATGATTTCTTTTCCCAAGGGAGATAAATAATTATCCATGGCAAAAATACAATTATCCAGTAATTTCCAGTTCAGACAAAAAAGTAATTCTGAGAACAATAAAAAGCTGAGAAGAATAATTCTTAAGATTGTCTCCGCTATAATGATCATTTTTGGCTGGAGCGTTCCATTATTAATGATTATTAAACTCTTGCCTGACTCCCTATTTCTCATGTTTAGTGGTGTCATCCTGATCGGCATTGGCAGCGTCATTATTTTATTGATTGAATCTGGTGAAATTTAGACCAGATAAAATAAATTTACAGTATTTTTTCCTAACCTTAACTACCAGTTCATTTTTGTTCCTTGCAACATTGGAACCAGATCGCAGCATCTGATATCTCACCAATTTTTCGTTTGGCGTCTGGGCATTTATCTGGATAAGGATGATTATTATTGATACATTCGCTACATGCAATAACTGGAGGACATAATTCAGAGAGGTTCGCTTGATCAGTGTTTTCCTCTAAACAATTTTGATAAGATACGCAGTCTGGACATATGTCCGGGTGATAGAGATCGACCAACCAGGCTTCTCCACCAGCATTTGCGCAATCTTCAAATGTGATTTTTCTTGAACTGCCAGGAAACATCGCTATAACAACAAAAACAATTGAAATGGTAATGATTACTGCTAAAATTATAAAAAATCTTTTACGCATATTATTTTATTGGATCTAATTATTGTGCTAAGTATTTGAAGGTTTTTTTGGTTCCACTGTTTATAAATTCTAATTTAACTAGGTTTTCATTTTCCATCACCCTGTATTGTTATTGAAAACTGGATCGCTTCTTCAAAAATAGATTGATAAAGCAAATAATCTGCCGAAATGAATAAATCGATCTGAATCCATTCTCGCATTCTGGGTCTTCCTAATGGTTGGAATGGAATGATATTCTGATCCTCCTGTATTAATCTTGATGCTGAATGCTCTGGTAATTTGACACCAACTCCATTCTCATAAAGACAGATACACAATTTCTTGCCCACATAATAGGCTGGATAACCAAACATCTTTCCGGGTCTTATCAATGGATTGTTAAGCAGTATTCCATCAAGAACTTTCTTATGTTCAATATTAAAATTTCCCATTTTTTTTCCAATCTGAATATTTTTATAAAAGAATCGAAAATCGTTGGAGATCCATATTTCTGGCAATTTCAATCGCTTTCTTCATCTCAGATTGATTGACTCTTCTGTTAATTTCAGGATATCTGGTTGCCTGATAAGCCGGCCAATATTGATCCATCAAATTCAAATATACGTTCCTTGAAATTTTTTCTGCCAAAAATTTAATAACATTCTCAGTCCCAGTAACTCCATCAGGCATAATTAAATGACGCACCAATAATCCTTTCACAGCAATACCATTATCATCCATAACAAGATCACCAACTTGACGGTGCATTTCCAGAATGGCAGCCTGATTGATCATTGGATAATTGGGTACTCGGGAATATTTTTTTGCGATTTTCTCATCAGCATATTTCATGTCCGGCATGTAGATATCAATTACACCATCCAATAATTTTAGAGTTTCGACTGAATCGTAACCTCCACAATTATAAACAATGGGTAAATTCAGACCTCTTTGTGATGCAAGGAAAACGGATTCCAAAATCTGTGGAACGACATGGCTGGGTGAAACCAGATTGATATTATGGCAACCCATTGTTTGAAGTTCTAACATGATTTCTGCCAATTCTTCCGCAGTGACCTCTTTGCCAAATCCTTCCTGGCTGATATCAGCATTTTGACAAAAGACACAATGTAAATTACAGCGGCTAAAGAATATGGTTCCGGATCCTTGCCAACCACTTAATGGCTTTTCTTCTCCGTAGTGAGGTCCAAAACTACTGATCTGGGCATACCGCCCTGTAAGACATACACCTTTCTTTTCCTCAAGTCGATTAACCCCACAACTGAGTGGACAAATATTACACATAGCTAATTTATCCAATGCCTGATTGACTCTTTTAAAAAATTCAGCTCTAGAAAGATTTCGTAGGTAAGAGGGATAGAAATCTCGATTCATTTTTTTATTATAACGAGACTAATTATGGAAAACAAACCCCACCAGTTTACAAAGCATGAAACACTTTTTAATGGAAATGATGGAAACAATTAAATTAATATGGGAGTTATATTTGTTTATTCGTTTATATCATGCCCTTTGGGTATTCGTTTATTCGTTCGTTGACGGCAATTCCAAGATATCCAATTACGTAGACAGTGACTTCACCAAAAACCATCTCAGGTCTGTGAAATAATGAGGTTTCGAATTATCCTACCTGGTTAATCGGATGACATATTGGTACTTATCACCGCGATAAAGGATTTTTACAAACTCAACCGGTTTGCGATTTTGATCATAAGTAAGACGTTCATTCAGCAATAATGGCGCTCCTGGTCTGATCTGTAAAAGAGCTGCTTCTTCTGGAGTTGCCAGTGTTACCTCCAGTGTTTCATCAGCTTCTGTCGGAATAATATTCAATTTCTCTTCCAAAACACGATATAGAGAACCGTAATGCATAAGATCATCCTCATCGATTTTTTGATCATACCCTAATACCACATATGAAGTCTGAAGCCCAATCGGAATGTCATCACCCAATCGAATGCGCTCTATTCGTAATACACTGCTTTCCAGGGGTAATTCAAGACGTTTGAGAATTTTTTCATGTGGCACTACATGACAAATTGATCGAATGATCTGATTTGGCTGGATCCCTTTACGCAACAAATCATCCGAAAAACTGGTTAATTCCAGCATCTTTTTCTGTAATTTTTGCGGAGAAACAAAAGTGCCACGACCATGTTCCCGATACAAATAACCCTGTTTTTCAAGGTATTCAATCGCCTGACGTATTGTTGGCCGGCTAACCTTATATTGCAGTTCTAATTGCCGTTCAGAGGGAATAGTTTGACGTGGTTTCCATTCTCCATCATCAATCTGACTTTTGAGTATGCTGGCGAGTTGAAAATATTTCGGTATGGCATTATTATGATTAATAAATCTTGACATTTCGTCCTCAATGATACTATAATCAA
>JACZIY010000098.1 GCA_014860845.1 Anaerolineaceae bacterium | reverse complement strand
CATCAGCTACATGTAAGTATGTATATATTAAATTTTTGTAAGCTTCGTCTTTGTTTATTTTTTTTATGTGTGTACCTTTTTGCGTATGGTGGCAGCTCTCGCGAGGAGGACGGGCAACACTTTTCACTCGCTCTGCAGCCTTGGCAGTGCTCACAACTTGTATTGAACATCTGTTAGCTACTGTCCGTGAAATTCTTTGGAAGCCTTACATTGAAGGAGCTTGTTGCTATCGCGTCAAACCTGACTAAAGTAAACAGCCGAGAGAAAGCAATGGGCCAAAAAGATACATGGGCTGCGGAAATGATTTGTCAATGGGATTTGGGGATAAGCTTATCAAGCTGCGCTTATCTCAGAGAATGGTTTGGGAAAAATTGGTGGCATCATTATGATGACACCAAGAAACGGTTAAAAATCGGTCAAGGGCTATTTGCAGTTCCCATAGTATCTTGACAAAGCGTATCCACACAGGCATCCGAGATAATGTGTCAAATATTATTGATTTCCTACCTGCCATTATTCCCAGTTCAATCTCTCAACGATTTCGGCTCCTACATCGAGCGCTTTACTGATTACAGGTTTGTATAGGCGAGTACCGTTGTCCCCATTGGTGAATATTACCACCCCGCGATTGGTCTTGGGTAGCAGCAACACCAAAGTCTTCAAACCCGGATTGCTCCCATCATGCATCATTACATACTCACCGGTATGCAATGCTGTGATGAGCAGCCACCCTAAACCGAATGATAGATGATTAACTTCTGATACTTCTACCTGCGTCCTGACCATTTCAGCAAAGACCCCTCGGGATTCACGGGCTTTCTCAAGTGCGTGAACCCCAAACTTCCCGTAATCTGCCACCGTTGTCAAGAGCCAATCCGAGCCTCTCGCCTCGCTAGTCCGTTGATAACGTGATCGTCCATCTTCTACTGGCTTTCCCTGCTGATCATGAGGTGTTGCAAACAGAGAGTCCTGCAATGTCGCATCCCAGAAAAATCGGGTATCCTGCATCCCAAGCGGTGTGAGCAAAACGCTTTGCGCGATCTGCTCCAGTGGCTTCTCAAAGCGGTGTTCGAGCGCGTGTCTGAGATACTCAAACCCCTCTCCAGAGTATTGATGCTTTGTGCCAGGATCAAATTCAAATGTCAATTTATTTGTAGGATTGTACCGCCGCCAATTGGGAAAGCCAGTTTGATGACTGAGCACGAAACGAGTGGTAAGTTGATGGTGTCGTGGATCATCAATCAGATCGGGATCGATCCAATACTTGGAAAGCGGTTCGTCAAGATCCCATAGACCGTCATCCACTAACATCAGAGTCATAGTAGCAACAAC
>JACZIY010000012.1 GCA_014860845.1 Anaerolineaceae bacterium | reverse complement strand
ATATTACCATTGCAGAAAGGTCATTCATATGCGTGAGGTAGCTGTCATTGGGATTGGACAGACGAAAGTCGATGAACATTGGGATAAATCCTTAAGAGAATTAGCTGGATTTGCGGTTTTGGATGCTGTCAAAGATGCTGGTTTAAACCAGGTCGATGCATTGTACGTAGGCAATATGATGTCAGCTTCAGCAAATCATCAATCCCAATTAGGTGCTTAAATTGCCGATTGGGTGGGACTACGTTATGCAGAATCATTTAAATTGGAATCTGCTTGCAGTTCCGGTGCAGCGGCATTTCGTACAGCTCTATTAGCAGTAGCCTCTGGTGCAATTGATACCGCTGTTGCCGTTGGTGTCGAAAAAATGACCGATTCTCCTGGAGCAGAAATAACAGCCGAATTAGCAACTGCAGCGGATGCGGATTGGGAAATTGCACATGGAATTTCCTTTGTAGCCTTAAACGCGCTAATTATGCGCAGATATATGTATGAGTATGGTTGGACGAAAAATGATTTTGCACCATTTTCCATAAATGCACATGCAAACGCTGTTCACAATCCCAATGCACGCTTCAGAAAAGCCATCACAGAAAAACAATATTTAGATGCTGGGATGGTGGCAGACCCAATCAATTTAATGGATGCATCTCCTATCGGTGATGGAGCGGCTGCAGTTGTCATGGTGCCACTCGAAAAAATTGGTCATTCTTCAGCGAATCCATTGGTCAAGATTATTGGAAGCGCAGCTGCGACAGATTCAATTGCAGTCCATGATCGCAAAGATCCACTTTGGTTAAGAGCAGCTGAATTATCATCAAAAAAAGCTTACAGTCAGTCTGGATTGAGTCCCCAGGATATCGATTTGTTTGAATTACATGATGCTTTTTCAATAATGGCAGCATTATCTCTGGAAGCATCCGGATTTGCAGAACGAGGTAAAGGGCCCAAACTAGGTCTTGAGGGTGAAATTCGACCAGATGGAAAAATCCCGGTCGCGACTCGTGGAGGTCTTAAAGCCAGAGGACATCCAGTTGGTGCGACAGGTATGTATCAATTGGTAGAAGTTGTCGAGCAATTACGTCATCAAGCACAAGGGAGCCAGGTTGAGAATGCCAGAATTGGAATGGCTCAAAATATTGGGGGAAGTGGCTCAAACATAATAACCCACATTCTTCAAAGATTATGATCAAAAATGCGGAGAAAAGATCTCCGTATTTTTTTTATTAATATTCTTTTCAGTTTTATTTCAGTTTTGACGGATATAATTAATATATGTTGATTCGGGAGGTAACGAATGGAAAACCTTAAGATGGAATTTCACATATCAAAACAAGCTCGGGATAAATTTAAATTTGATTTAAGTTTATTCGAAACCACCGGGAATGTCATTATTGGAAATTTTCACAGTTCAAGGTTGTTAGCAGCCAGTATTAATAAACAAAAGGACCTGTTCACCTATCCTGAAACAGCTGCGAAAGCCAGTGAAATATTTGCCATTGGATTAATGGATGAAATTTTCCATTTCATTTTGAAATCATATCGTCTACAAATCCAGAAAAATTTGCTGGATGAGGCATTAAACTATGTCGAAGCAAATCTCTCGAAATCAGATACCAGGAAAGTTATTGAACTATTCCTAAAAGAATTTCCTCCGATCTCTGTTTATCAGCAAAAAGAAAAATTAGAAGATTATATTGAAAAATTATCACTTAATGGCTCATATTCTTTGTTGATGGAAGAAATTATTTTACTTTGGGTAGAAAACCAGAACCCCGCGCTGGATCACTATAAAGATTTATTCAGAGATAAAGACTTAGAACTTAATTCAAACTATCGGATTTTTATTGATTTATTGGAAAAATTTTTTAATAAAAAACCTTTCTTTGGTCCAGAAAATCAAAACATCATAGAAATGTTAAGAACCCCGGCGATTAAGGTTCCTCATTCTATCCCTGGGCAATTGGAATACATCCGTACCCATTGGGGAGTTCTTTTAGGAGATCTGCTTTATCGATTATTAAGTGGCTTGGACTTCATAAAAGAGGAATTAAAAACATCTTTTGCCGGACCTGGCCCCAGTATCGTTCCAGGTTATGACCAGGTGTGGGACTTGGATTTTGAAAAATTTAGCCCGGATAAAGAATGGATGCCCAGTCTGGTATTAATCGCCAAAAATACTTATGTTTGGATAGACCAGATAAGAAAAAAATATAAGATTTCCATTTCCACGATAGATCAAATTCCGGATGAAGAATTAGACAATTTAAGAAATAGAGGTTTTAACGGTTTGTGGTTGATTGGTTTATGGGAACGAAGCAAAGCATCAGCTCAAATCAAACAACTTTGTGGTAACCCAGAAGCAATTGCATCTGCTTATTCATTAGCGGGTTACCAGATCGCATCTGAATTAGGTGGAGAAGAAGCTTATCAAAGGTTAAAAGAAAGAGCCTGGCAACGAGGAATTCGTTTAGCTGCAGATATGGTTCCAAATCATATGGGGATTGATTCTAATTGGGTATACGAACACCCGGATTGGTTCGTTCAATTAAATTACAGTCCATTTCCTTCTTACACATTTTCAGGGGAAAACCTTTCAAAATATCCAGATATAGAAGTAAAAATCGAAGATCATTATTACGATAGAACTGATGCTGGCGTTGTATTTTTATTCAAAAACCAGAATACAGGCGAAACCCGTTTCATCTACCATGGTAATGACGGAACAACCATGCCCTGGAATGATACTGCTCAACTCAACTATCTTATTCCTGAGGTAAGGGAAGCTGTGTATCAAACAATTCTTTCTGTAGCCAAACGATTCTCTATCATTCGTTTTGATGCAGCTATGAC